>JBNJLU010000098.1:0-6497 GCA_050591185.1 Candidatus Nitrosocosmicus sp. | reverse complement strand
CATCCAATTGAGGAATTTACTGATTATGCAATGAATCCCTTCGATAGCCATCGTTAGTATCTAAGCTATTAGACTATGCGATATCAAATATTTATAAATTGTTTTGTTGAAACCTCTAAACTTGTATGTTCTTTTTTGATGCATTCTTCATTACAGAACCTATTAATCTGCCTCCGAGGTATCCGTACCTCCAGAAAGCACAACTAGAAATGATGTTTGTCATATTCCTAGATAGGGTATCGTGAACTAATGACTTATTAATAAAAGACTTTGAAACATGATAAACCTCTTCTTTTCAGGGTCACATGATAACCATAAACGGGCAAAATGTAACTGACTTTAATGGTAACTTTGGTGCTACAGGTATCAGAAATTGGGGCACACTAACAGCAATAGTAGACGATAATGTCCTAAAGCAAGGTGCAAACACAATCCAGATTCAAAGAAATGTGGACTCTACGGATAACTTTCTTATTGACAACATAATAATTAATTGGCAGCAGCAGCAGCTGCAGCAGCAGCAATAATAGGGTTAAAGAACAGAAAAATAATTTATTAACCTTGTTTCTCGGATAAGATAGAGATAAGGTTTTACCGTTTGCCTATTTTATGCCCTGGCCGATATTTATTATTCTTTCAACCTTTTTTGTTATACTATTCAGTTTGAAATTATAACAAGATGGCATCCAATATGGTTGACATACTACACAATAAACATCAAGATAGCGAACGCATGACCTTTAAATTTAGTATTTTATAAAAGACACTTGAATTAATTTCAAAGGACTGAAATCGTCACCAAGCCCATCGGGACTTCTAATTACTATGTTATTCTACTTTATATGAGTACATCAATCTGCCTCCGAAGCATCCACGCCTCCAGAGATTGTGTTAGGTGCATATCAGCAGGACTCTTGGAGGCACCTGAGGCAATATCATCAATTTCATCTTTTACCACATGCAAATCTGAAATTTGAATAGGACAGATTCTGTAAAAAAAAGAACCAAAATTTATACATTTTAATCGTATAATTAACGCAAAACATAGGTTTCATGTTCTCTATCTACAATTCAAAGGAGCATAATTCAATTCAATTGAGACAGGATGGTTATTTGCTTCAGATTGGAAGATAAAATTGGCATTAGTTACTAAAATGTATAAAAATACTGAACCATAATTCGTAATCGAACTTCCCAATGATATTTTGCCTCTGAATAAATTTTTGTTTTATTTAGAGCAGGACAATTATTTTCTCCAGGTGTTTTCAGGATTTTTGCAATCTGCGAAACAGAGTAACAGCATCCCCCTACAAAGGCTACAATAGTTAACCATATTTTCGTTTATGATTTCTACAATTGTTAACTCACTAGTAAGTTGACGCATAATAAATAAATGAGTTACTCCGAGTGACTCGTATAAGAATATCTAGCTTAATATAGAGATATGGGAAAAGCAAGAGTATAACACCAAGTTCCGCAAACAAATTGAAAACCTCATCATATGCATCAGACTAAACGGTGGTGTGCGTGGCCCAATTATGAATATGCATTTATGAATCATGAATCTGGCACTGACATAATAATGACGCAAGGGTCTGAAGCAGGCAGCGGTCACCCATCCACTTTTGAGGTCGACCCAAACAATGAACCACCCCCCCCTTGCTGGCACAATGGCATTGGTGTCCCAAGTGGTTGACGCATTATCATCATTGTCCTCTTCATTTGGTTTTTCATCATCCCACCTTCCGGTTGTTGCGTCTGGTGGGGGGTTGTAGATAGGCGCAGTCTTGCGCCATCTTTATCTCGAGGAGATTCCGGTGTAATGCTTGGAACCCGCTTATTGTCAGCAAAGGAGAATAAAGTCCGTCAACTAGTTGATCTCTTATACTTGATTCACTTATATCATCCTGGTTAACATAAAGAGGAATGAAGAAGAAGGAGATCATCATATAAAAATGAATAACATAGTTCAAAAGAAAATTTTGGTTACTGGAGTAAGTGGTTTCATTGGAAGCAACCTTCTCAAAACTTTAATATATAAAAAAAACACAATGGGCTATCCATATCAAATTAGGTGCATTACTAGAAATAAAAAATCAATAGACAACCTAAAGGTTGATGAAAAAAATATAGAAATCGTTGAGGGGGATTTATCTAATTACAATGACTGCTTGAGGGCTTTAGACGGGGTGGATGTCGCATACTATCTGGTTCACTCCATGGAAGGCTCCACAAAAAATTGGAAAAAATTCTCGGAAAAAGAAAAGACTGTTGCTGAGAACTTTATGCGTGCAACCACCCAATGCAATGTCAAAAGAATTATCTATCTAGGAGGTTTAATCCATGTGGAAGATGACAAAAAATCCCAACACATGTTAAGTAGGCAGTATGTGGGAGAGATACTTTCAAAATCAAAGACAGAGGTAACCGTTTTTCGCGCTGCAGTTATTCTAGGAAGTGGAGGAAGCTCTTTTGAAATGCTGAGATATTTAGTCGAGAGGCTTCCCATAATGGTTTGCCCAAAATGGGTTATGTCAAAATGTCAACCAATTTTTATTGACGATGTCACAAACTACCTTGCTCAATCAATTGAAATAGAAGAAACAAAAGGAAAAGAATACGAGATTGGGGGACCAGAAATTCTAACTTATTTGAACATGATGAAAATTTACGCTAAAACTATTGGTAAGTTTATCGGAATTATAACGATACCAGTATTGACTATAAAAGTATCGTCATATTGGGTAGAGTTAATAACCCCTGTCAAGGCATCCCTCGCAAGACCGCTTGTTGAAAGTCTTGAGAATGAGTCTATAGTCGAAGATCACTCCATTGATAAAATTATCCCCTTAAAGTTAAAATCGTTTAAAGAATCGATAGAATATTGTTTAAGAGAAGAGAACAAATACAAAAAAACAAACATAAAACAAATGATAAAAGAAAGAACATCGTTTTCTCTAAACTATAAAGTTCTCTTAGTTTCGCTTGTTCTATTACTATTTATAGGTACTACCTATTATTTTCTCGATACCAGGCAAGACTTTCTGAATCCATTTTGGATAGTTGTAGCAGTGCTTTGGTATCTGTCCATAATTATTTCCATATATTTCATTAGATATGGTGCAAAATTGGGAGCGCTGATAGCTGGGATAATCGGTTGGGCGACACTAATATTTTGGCTTTTGGATAATTATTATATCATTTCAGGTCATTCCATATTATTTAGCAACCCAAATACAAATGAAACATCGAGAAACATAATAGGAATTATAATTGCAACATTTACCATACTTTCGTCCCACAATATTTTTAATAAGGAAAGGGTTGAATAAACAGACAGGAAACAAATGGTTGATGCAATAAGGAAAGGATTGCCTTAATGGCAACCAATAGTCCACAACTTTAACTCATTTACTTTTGCTCTTACTTCTGGATATGTATAGTATCTAAGAGACAGTAAGGACAACCTATCCAAAGGGGAACTGGATATGCTTTTCCTTTGCCCTATTGAAAACACCATGAGAACACAGTTTGCGTTTGTATTGATAATAGGATCGTCTAAAGATTTTTCTACTTGATATCTTGTTGATGCATTCAACAGATTGCTTTTCGCTTAGGCGGTAATATTCATAACTCTTAACTGTAAAATGGGTTGTTTTTCCTCTATAAAGAAATTTTCCAATTACCTTATTTGCCTGTTACCATACATAGTAAAAATTAAAAAGTATTAGATGGGTTGCCCTTATAAATTCAATAAAATAGGTAACAGTTTTAACGGCGCCCGTAGTTTTTTTACCGGACTACAAATGTCGGAATGTCACACCAAAACTCGTCTAGGACGCTGCGAAATTCACACCTGAGCTCTCTTGAATCACCCACATTAAGCGTGATTCCAACCGGATGCTCAATCTTGTCTAGTGCGTAGGAGAGCACCAACCTTACTTTTTCATCAATCTGCTCTTTGCTTGCAAATGGGTTACCAAATCCAGTCACATTGGTGTTTGTCTGGGTATCAGTGCTGTTTATTTTTATGTACCCAATGTTTGGAGATTTTCCGAAATCGTCAAGTATTGAGGACGTTAACGCATCTCTGGCATTGATAAAGTCAGTTGTTGTTCCTCTCATAGAATATGTTGTTTCAAAGGACGAACCAACGTAGCTTGCCCCATTGGTAACTGTAAAGTCGCCTTCTGTGGTTTTTGCAACTTTAATCGTATAGTTTGATTGTGCGCTTGCTGCTGTTGACATCGATGTACTGCAAATCAAACCACCACCCATTACTGCAAGGACTACAACAAGGAGGGTTGCCTTGAATTTATTGCTCATATCCTAGGTCTAGGAGTAAAATATATAAAGATATGACAGAAAAGCTTTGTTGGTTTTAGTAATTACGGATAATGCATTCACCATTTACCCTTGTCTCATTATCGCCAATTCTTTATTGTAAACCCGCATATCTTAATCAAAAAAGTGGCTGTCGAGTGGTCTCATCTCTCATCCATCACATTTATCACATCCACTATATCGATGGTTAAAAGACGTTATGTAAAGATGGCTGCTAAAGTACATTACGGATTTGAGTAAGCAATCTGTTATACCAAATTAACCAATAGCAATGCTTATGATTTGCAAATATTAGAAAGTTACTATCACAAGTAACTTAATCCCCATGGATGAGAACTACCTATTCAATTTTTCGAAACTTATTCACTAAGGGACAACCCATATTTTAAGCACAAGTCAAAATGTTTGTTTCATTTGAAAGTTCTTATTGCCATTCTTTATGAATTACTGCAGATATACTTTTACTCCCTTTCTAATTTTTATATCATACAAGGTGGGGATATTTGATGAACAAGGTGGGATATTTGATGAACAAACTGGGTATAAATGAAATGGAGAGTCCATTTCAAATGCAAAACATACAGAGAATCAGCCCATTTCTGTGGTTTGATAGCCAAGCTGAGGGTGCGGCCAATTTTTATGTCTCGATTTTCAAAAATTCCAAAGTTAACAAGGTTACTTATTATGGTGAAGCAGGACCTGGGCCGAAAGGCAGTGTAATGACGGTATCTTTTGAACTTGATGGCCAGGGATTTGTGGCATTAAATGGTGGGACCCAACCTGAATTCAAAGAATCAATATCTTTTATGGTAAATTGCAACACCCAACAAGAGGTGGATGAATACTGGGAAAAACTATCTGCAGGAGGAGGACAAAAGATACAGTGTGGTTGGCTCAAGGATAAATATGGAGTATCATGGCAGGTTACGCCAATTGCATTGATGGAAATGATTGGTGACCCTGATCCCAAAAAATCTCAACGTGTGATGGAGGCAATGCTTCAGATGAAGAAAATTGATATTGAAAATCTAGAGCAAGCCTACCATGTTCAATAATTGCATGGATAATGATTTATGATATTCATTTCTCCACAAATACTGATTTCATTTAGGCAGTAGACAAAACAAAATCATTAAAAAATAAGGTGTTAACTTAATTTTAGTGTATGTCACCTACAGAATCGCGAAGAAAAGATCATGCTCTAATTGAAAAAATGATAAATGCCTTACAAGCAATTTCATCGTTATTAAGCAATGGAAAACATTAACTTAGAGTATAAAGTGCCTAAAATAAATATACAATTAGCAAATAATACTTTTGATGGATACGGATAAGCATTCAGCATCAGAAATACAGAGAGTACTACAGTTCAAGAATATCGCAGTAGTCGGAATGTCAAAGAGTGAAGGAAAACCCGCACATTTTGTGCCGAAATACCTGATTGACCATGGGTATAATGTTATTCCAGTAAATCCAACTGTAAATGAAATCCTTGGGCGAAAGTCATATCCCGCTGTATCTGAAATACCTGAAGACGTTGATGTTGTTGATGTATTTAGGAGGTCAGAGGATGTGCCATCAGTAATAGATGATGCAATAAGGAAAAAAGGAATAAAGGTGGTTTGGATGCAATCAGGGATTTACAATGAAGAAGCAGAAAAAAAGGCAAAAGAAAATGGTATAGAGGTAATATTCAATAGGTGTATGATGGTGGAACACAGACAACATTTGCATTAGCAAAGAACATTACACATAATTGTTTAGATTATGGTTTTACCGTTGTAATGGTTTAATATTATAAAGTTCTATTTACATCATGTTACTAATAACTGGTAATTTATGTTTAAATTAATAGATGCTTTTCGTTTAGGTTGTAATATTCACAACTTATTATCAATTGTAAAAGGATTTGTTTGTCTTCCGTAGTTAGGTTTTCCAATTGCTTTTAATTATCTGTTACTATAATTAATCTGCAATATAAAGGATTAATTATCATTTTTTTATTGAATTATCATAAACAAAGAGATGATTTTTGATTTCAATAATTGAACCATCCTTAATAATAAAATAAATAATGGAAAAAAATAAACTCTTAAACACTTCTCGGGGGTTAAATGAAAAAGATACCGAATTCACGATAAATCCATTTTTGG
>JBNJLU010000097.1:3681-6553 GCA_050591185.1 Candidatus Nitrosocosmicus sp. | reverse complement strand
AATGTTAATGGTATCACCCTTGATCTTTAAATACGCCATAAAACAGTAAAAAAAATAATATTTACTTTAATGTTATTTTTTACCTGCTTTTTTTGTAGTGTGTTAATATTTGACTTATGTCATAATCAAATTTTAATGGTTAAATCATTGGATATTGTTATAAGACCTAAAGATATAGAACAAACATGAAACAAAAATTTTCTTCCGGAAACAAGTGTGAATGTATGTGCCATGGCAAAGCTGGTATTTTAGAATATTGTGGATATTGCGCCACTTCTCATAGAAGGGTCTTTTCAAACCAGAAGACAAGAAGATAATACTTTTATATCCTACAGACAATTTTAAGAAAATCATTTCTTATCCAGTTTAAAATACATCACAATAAAGAATATGATATATTTTAAATACCGAAACTAATTTTGGAAATCAAATATCAATAAGCAAATACATCAGATAAAAAATGATCACAAGATGAATAATAGAAAGTCTTTCTTCATCATTTCTTTTACAATAGCAAGACAATGAAAATTTATTATTTTTCCATACATTAAGATAATTAAAAGACGAATTAAAAAGATATGGTCCGGTCGAGGAGCACCTAATAAAATACATTTGTTCGATCTAAATTTTCAATTTTAATAATGTTCGATAAATACTAATTTTTGGTTAAATATTTTGGTCCTCATTGGAAAAAGTATAGCAATTTAATTTTTTTACAATTTTGTATGTAATGCCGATGCTAAAATCGATATACCAAATAAAAAAATACATATTTGCACACCTGCTTGTTTTTTATTTAAATGATTAGATACACAATACTAAACGGCTTTCATTCTTATAAATGATAAGATCCCTACTATTCCCAGTATTACAGTAGTTAACAAAAGGATACTCATGTTGACAATAATTGAGTTTTTTCCGAGTATACCAAGCATGGAAATTCTTAATGCTTCAACTGCATATGTTGCTGGATTGAAACTAGTTAAAATTGATAACCATGAGGGGATATTATTTAGAGGAAACAAGGCACCACTAAGGAAATAGAGAGGAAAAGCCACAAAACTCACTATCAATTGAAATCCGTCTAAACTTTCCATATAACTTCCAATAGCTAAACCCAGGGAAGTTAAAGCGAATGACAACATTAATACTATTACAACAAAAGATATCATAGAATATGGGGTGTAATTAATTCCAATAATTACCCCTGTTGCCAGTAATATGAATGCCTGTATCATTGAAGTTGTCATACCCCCTAAAGTTTTCCCTAAAAAGATTGTACTTCTTCTGACAGGAGCTACCATAACGCTTTTAAGAAAATCGAATTTTCTATCCCAAATAATATAGGCTCCAAAAAATACTGATGAAAATATTACAGACATTATAACTATGCCAGGGAAAATGAATTCCTGATAATCAATATTTGAACTATTGGACGGGGTGGATATGGTTGATCCTAATCCGCCTCCAAGAACAAATAACCATAACAATGGAGTAAACGTTGAGGCTACAAGCCTGCTTTTTTCTCTTAAAAATACCTTGAATTCCCTTAGCCAAATTGCATACAGTTTACCTAATTCAAGATCGAATCTAAAATATTTTTGACTATTTTTTTCCATATTGTGCGTATCGCTCCATAAACCCACCCTCTGGGTCTTCTTTGTTTTGTTGATCTGTAATATGCCTTCCAGTGAATTTTAGAAATACATCATTTAGGGTGGGTCTTTTAAAATTTACCGATAAAACTTTGGCATTTATCACTTCATTTAGGTATTTTAAAATAACCGGGAGGTTGCGGTTTGCATTATCGACATAAATAATAATTTCGCCTGCTTTTGTAGATCTATCCACCTGGTGTACAAAATCAAATTCTTTTACTAAGCTAATTATTTTTTCCATCCCGATTATTCCATTACTATCTAACTGAACATTGATTATTTCACCACCAAGGCCTTCTTTTAATTTTAAAGGCGAATTGAGTGCAATTATTTTACCTTTATCTATAAATCCGATCCTATTACATAGGATATCAGCTTCCCCCATGTAATGATTAGTCAATATTATTGTGATTTTTTCCTCATTTACCAATCTTTTAATGTACTCCCACATTACCTCCCTACTGCTTGGATCCAGGCCAAGTGTAGGTTCATCAAGAAAAATTACCTTTGGTTTATGAAGCAATCCTCTGGCAATTTCAAGACGTCTTCGCATACCGCCCGAATATTTCTTTACCTGATCGTCTTTCCTATTTGTTAACCCAACTAACTCCAACACATCTTCTATTCGTTTTTTGCGAATAGGTGATGGAACATTGTATAATAACGAATGAATTTTTAGGTTTTCATACCCAGTAAGGATGTCGTCACTACTTGGGGCCTGAAATACAATACCTATACTGGACCTAACTTTGGAAGAATCATATAATATGTTATACCCATTTACAAAAGCTGTTCCAGAGGTTGGCTTTATAAGAGTTGCAAGGATGTGGATCAATGTGGTTTTTCCCGCACCATTTGGACCTAAAAGACCAAAAATTTCATTATCATGAATCTCAATGCTTATATCATCTATAGCAATCAAGTTTTTATATTTTTTAAAAGGATTCTTGATTTCAATCAAAACCGCATTCAGTATTATAAGTTGATTTGAAGAAATTTAAATAATTGTCTATTATGATTTCAGAAGACACGGTTAACCAATAAACATGCAATTTATTCCCTATACCATAAACTCCAGGGTTTATTGCTATGCTATATTGAGAAATATTACAACTTTTTTATATACTAAATAGTAATGGATCATTTTGTATGAATATGTTTTTTCGACCATTAAAAGAAAAGAATAAAGTCATTGGACTGTAATATGGCGTAGG
>JBNJLU010000097.1:0-3671 GCA_050591185.1 Candidatus Nitrosocosmicus sp. | reverse complement strand
AAAAAATATAAAAAACGACCATTCAAATAAAATAAATACAAACTAAACTACAATTAATTTTTATTTAGATTTTTTTTATATTTGGTTTCATTTATTGCTTTTTTGGAATGATCCTATCAGTATTTTTCTCTATTTCCCCTAAAATGTATTCTAGATCATTCTCAAGGCTATTTGATTCTTCCAGGGAGAGCGAATCTATATCTATGTCTTTGTAATAATACCTAGCTTTTCCTATAAAAGATGTTGGTAGCTCTATTTTGAATAAAATGTCATTTGTCTCATTTTCTTTTTCCAGAGTATTTTTATTGTTGTCTTTAGGATATTTTATGCTAATCTCCCCTCGATAAATTGCAATTTTATTAAAATCGATATCGAGAATCTCTTTGATTCGCCCTAATACTTTTTGGCGTGCTTTGTAGTTTCCATCAATTTTCTTATTGATTCTATTTCTAATATCCTTTGAATTCATCTGAACCAAAATTTACTTTGATTTTATAAACTTTTTTAAATTTTTGTAATAACAGGCAACAAGCATAACAAAATAGGACACATTGTTTGATTTGTTTTTTGTTCTGCCAATTAGATTTTTTTATTTAATGAGTATACACACAGTAATAGAAATATTTTTTATTTCACTTTGGCTCTTTAGTTTTGCATTATCTTCCTTTATTGCTGCTAGGAAAGGACATACTACATCGTTTGATCTTTTTAGTGGTAGTGATACCTTTTGCTTTTTTATTCCCCAATTACTTTAATTAATATTTTCTTATTTCTTTGTCCATCAAATTCCCCATAAAATATCTGTTCCCATGGCCCAAAGTCCAATTCTCGATTAGTTATAGCAACGACGACTTCTCTCCCCATAATCTGGCGCTTTAGATGCGCGTCTGCATTGTCTTCCCCCGTATCATTATGCCGATACTGATTAACCGGATCATGTGGTGCCAGTTGTTCAAGCCATTTATCAAAATCATTGTGCAATCCGGCCTCATCATCATTTATAAAAACACTGGATGAAATATGCATCGAATTTACCAAACATAGACCTTCGCTAACTCCACTTTCTTTTATTATTTTTCTAACCTTCGATGTGATATTTACAAATGCATGTTTGGTACTGGTGTTTAGTGTAAGGTATGCAGTTTTAAATTTCATATTTAAAAGAAATGGACATTAATTCAAGTTTTATATTCTTACCTATCAGGATTTAGAAATTTTTTGCCTGTTATATTGCCTGCTTGTAATGGATGTCACTACATCAGTTGATTTTACTAAATTGAGATCTTTTTAAAAATATCGTGAATGATTTTAAGGCCATCATGATAAAAATACTCTGGAAAAAGAAAAAGAAAACGATATCAAACCATATTTTGATTTCTTCCCCGGATTTTTTCCTTGGAAAAACCATCTTAATTCCAAAGTCACATTATTTTCAACACATTAAAAATAAAAAATATGTAAAAGAGTCACCAATATCTAAAACCACAAAAATATGTTTTAATAGAAAGGCTTGAGGTTGACCTTTTTGTATGACACTGCCAGTTTCCATTTAGGGAAACAAAAATAAACAAATGTTTAAAACTATAATGTTAGTTTCGTTTATTGACCGAGGTTCTTTGTAATTGTTTTTTTCATGCCTATAGTGACAAACCGCTCATTGAATTTCTCTTCAATAATGTCCTTTCTTGAAACTACGCCAATGAGTCTATTATTATCTTTTTCATCATCTACCACAGGAACCATTTCGATGCCCTTTTTATCAAGTACATCTATAATATCCATAACATCAGTTTCCTGTTTTATAATTGTAGGATTTCTCGTCATAAGGTCTCCCGCCTTAAGCGTGTCTATATTTTTGTTATCTTTGATGGCACGTAGTATATCAATAATAGTCAATACGCCTATGACTTTGCCATCATCATCTATTATTGGCATTCCATTAATCGAACGTAGAATCAATCTCGTTCCAATTTCTGTAACTGTGGCATTTTCTTTCGCTGCTTCAACGTCTATTGACATAATGTCATAAGCTTTCATACTATAACTATAAAATAATAATTTTTATACATAAATTTCTTATCATTTTTAAAAGCATAACTTTATCAACCACTTATTTGCTTTGGGTCTGCAAAAAATATGGAGCATTATTATTGAGAAAAAACATTGCCTGCGATTTGAATGGCAAATCCTATAACCATAATTATGGCTCCTATTTGAGCAATCCTTGTTTCCTTATGTCTATGCTTCTCTTCAAAAGGATTATGTCCCCCTTTTGTTTTCGATTCATTTTTTAGGGTTTCTTTACTTCTAAATATTCTTCCAAATGCAATAAAAAAGGATGCAATGAGGTTAAAGACAAGACCTATAGTGATTACACTATTTACCATTTATATCCCCTCTATCAATGGAACTGATTATCACATCAAATGCTTTATTGTAGTTAATCAAATAAATAAAAACTATGAAATCACATAGATATGATTAATGTTAAATGGTTTAGGTTATTTCTATTTATTAATTTTCTTAATGCATGTAATCACAAAACAATAATTTAAAAATTCAAATTGTACCATAAATTTAAAAAAGATCATGATTGAAATTGTCACATCTTTGTGTTTTTATTTGACAACACCTATTTTTTTATTTTACAACAAATACTAAATTATCGTTATTCCAATTTCTAATTTAAAATGCATGGATTCAATGCTTAAATCAGTGTTAATCAGCAGGTCGATGTTACTGGAAAGGTTAGGACTAATGAATGTAAACAACAGCATAAATCTTTTTTTAGGTTTTCTGCAAAATCAATATAATTTCTAACAGGATTTCAATATTAAATAGGATACCTATTTGCGTTATGTCCATGTCAATTTTCCATATTTTTACTGGATAAAAAATACTAATACCGTTGTTATTAGTGTATAAAACATATGCATGTCCATCATTTCTTTTCCTATTAAAAAGATTAAAGCAACTTGGTGTATAATGTATTTAGATAAAATTGAGTTTCTCTAATAGGCTTGTCAATTTAATAAAGCAAAAAGTAAATAAAGTTTTAGATAATCATGAAGATCCCAATGAAGCATTAGATTACTCTGCAGTAAAACAAGCAGAACTTATCCAAAGATTAAGGCGGGATATAGTAGAAGTAGTAGCTTCAAAGAAAAGGCTGGAAATGCAAAAATCCAGAATATTGGAAAATATCAATAAATTAGATGAACAAGCAAATACAGCAGTTAAAGCAGGTCGGGATGATTTGGCTCGACTGGCACTAGAAAGGAAAAATGCCAACCTTAACCAGATAAAAGAGTTAGACACCCAGATTATGGCTATACAAAATGAACAAAACAAGTTAGAAAATGCAGAAAAGCGACTCTCTGCCAAGGTTGAGGAGTTTAAATCCAGAAAAGAGATAATAAAAGCCAAGTACTCTTCAGCAGAGGCCCAAGTAAGGATAAAAGAAAATATCACCGGAATATCCGAAGAGATGTCTGACATAGGAATGTCAATGAGCCGTGCTGAAGAGAAAACAGAAGCAATGCAATCCAAAGCAATGGCTATGGATGAGATGATTGAATCCGGGGCATTGGTGGACTATACGAACAATAAAGACCAAATACAAGTGGAATTGGAAAAAACTGAAACAAAGAGCCAAGTAGAGGACGAGTTAG
>JBNJLU010000096.1:0-6564 GCA_050591185.1 Candidatus Nitrosocosmicus sp. | reverse complement strand
GGTTAATTACATCCACGATACATACGAAAACTAAGCAGCATGGTGTAACCCATGTAGGTAATTAAAAGTGTAACCTATCTGTGCAAGTACAACAATTAGTTATAATTATTAGGCACAATTTAGGACAATTGTTGTTTTTGAGTTACACTAAAGTGATACTATTGTAATATCCTTAAACAGTGTTAGTTGATGAATTACAAAAGATTTCTAATTTTCAAAAATAGATTCTTTTAACAAATTAAAAAAGATACGGACCAAAACTTTCCCTAACCTACCATAAAAGACTTTTAAAACAGAAAATAATCTATAGAGGAGGAATACTCAATGTAGCATGAGCTACAGATCGTTTGATTGTCATCCCAGACACAAGAAAAACCGACTTGTCGAAAATGTATTGGTTATGCAAGGAGGAGGCTCTTTAGGAGCATTTTCTTGTGGCGTACTAAAGGCTTTAGTAAGGGAAAACGTAAAAATAGACATAGCTGCCGGGACATCAATTGGGGCAATAAATGCAGCCATAATAGCAGGTAGTAAAAGTGATCATCCGGAAATAGACCTTGAAGACTTTTGGATCGAATTAGCAGAAAGTAATTATGAGTTTGTTCCCGACATGTTTTCTTTCTTTTATGATTTTCAGAAAATGGCATTTGATTACAAAAAGGTTCCATCCGCCTCTTTTAATGCATCCACGTTTGGAGTACCGAAAATGTTTCTCCCTAGATGGAATCCTGTCTACATGTTCAAAGATAAGGAATACTTTACGCCTCAAAAATGGACTTTTTTTTATGACCACACACCATTAATAAAGACTCTCGATAAATATATAGATTATAGAAAGATTTCCCCAGATACAAATAAAAAATCAACAGATTGTGCTATTAGGCTTATTATTACATCGGTCAATGTGCTTACCGCAGAACCGCTTATTTTCGATAGTGCAAAAATACCCATAAAGGCCAAGCATCTTTTATCAAGTAGTGGCTACCCTAACTATGGCTTCCCTTGGACTGAGGTAGAGAATGGTGTATTTGCTTGGGATGGGAGTTTGCTAAGTAATACCCCAGTAAGAGAGGTAATCAGTGCATCGCCTAGAAACGATAAACACATATTCATAGTTGAGAATTATCCTAGAGAGATAGATAGATTACCCTCCAATATGACAGAGGTATTTGACCGAGCTAAAGATATAATGTTTAGTGATAAGACAAAACACAGTCTTCGGATGTCAAAAATCATAACAAGGCAGATTCAGCTAATAGAAAAGCTGTATGATTTTTTTGAAAAATCCGACAAGACTGCATTAGCGGATTTAGCAGAACAAGAAAAAATTAAAAAAGAATATAACGAGCTTGTCAATAATCATGGCGCGGAGATACATTCTGTAACAAGAATCACAAGAAACAGACTGGGGACACCCAACATATCAAAGAATGCGGACTTTTCCATTAGGACGATCAAAGACCTAATATCGCAAGGTGAAAGGAAATCTATGCGAAGCATAAAAAAATTTAAAGAGAATAAAGCACATAATTACGCTCCATAATTGTAGATTGATCAATCAGATTTATTATGACGAGCCATCTAAAAATAATCCCAATTTACTTTTTAATTAATTGAATGATCTAAAAATGCTCTATGGTTATGGACATGGAACAGGGTTTGCGAACTTTATAAAACAACATACTTACAGCATATTGCAGAATTGTCTTTTCAACTTAATTAAAGAATTAAAAATTTGGTTTTACTAGAATTATTCGTTTGAAAACCTAACCGAATTTTTTTGGTGTTCGTTTTTTGCATCCCCAACCGGATTCTTTAGGCCTTCAATCATTTCATCGAATATGGGTGCAATCTCCCACTTATTGGTTGATGTGTATACATAAAGCTTATTTACTGTATAGATATTGGCGGACACCTCATATCTTTTTCTTTCACCTGTAATGTCTTTAACTTTTATTTTGCATCGGGCTTCTTCGATTTTGGGCGATATCTTGCTTAGATGCTCTACAATACTGTGAAATTTTGATTTTACAAGTTCCGCTTCAAATGGATCTTCTGGCATTCCTATTACCTATACGGGTATTTCGCTTCGAGTTTGCTCACCTAGCAGTGAAATTATGTCCCTATACGTAATTATTCCTAACACATCATCTGGGGATTGTACTATCGCATAGGTTGAGTTTGCCTTCAATAATGAGTCTATTGTAGATGTGAGATTATCTTCGGGTTTAACTGTTATGATATTTTTTTATCCGCCAATCCAATTATTTCTTGTTCTGACGTAATACCGCGTGATCCCCCCCTTCCTACAGTACCAGCAGGAAACAAAGTTTGGATTATGTGATTGGATGTTACCATCCCTTTAACCACAGTTTTTCCGTCTGGTTGCGTTTCTGCAACAGGCAGGTGATCTATTGAGTCTTTTCTCATTGTGCCTTTAGCGGTGTCAAACCTGGCTGATGGATCTATAACTATTAGCCCTTGCGTCATTATGTCGGATGCGGATATCATCTTTTGAATGTTTATTTATTTCCCCAAAAAGGTGTCATAAATATACTTTATAATTCTCTTGGATGAGATTTGTCCTATTACTTCTTTATTGTCTTGATTTATTACTGGAAGGGATCTCAATCTCTGCAAATTCATTATTCTTGCGGCGTTTTCTATATTGTCGTTCTCAGTAAGGCTTGGGACAGTCCTTTTAACGGTTGATGATTTTAATGATTCAATGTTTGTTGCTGACAAAATGTCCCTTATGTTTATGCATGAAACAGATTTTTCTCCGAGCATTTGGACAAACACTTCATGAACATTTTCGTTCAACATCAATCCGATAATTTTTGATACCGGAATATCCTCGTTTGTTAAAATAGGTTTTTCTACAAGTTCCTTTATCTCCTTGGCGCGTACATCTTTCAAATAATTGTATAGGTTTCTGCTAATTTCTTGGGAATCATAGATCTTACTTTATAACTAGAATGTTTTATACATATAGGTAAAGAGTTATTTTATCGTGGGAACATCATTTCTGCGTATCACCTTTAACCAGATTTAAAAATACTTGTGCTTAATATAAATAATAACACAAGCATACAAGTATTATGTCCCTACAAATAGCAAAAGTTAAAGGTATACCAATAAAGCTACATTTCACACTAATCATAGTGTTTGCCCTGGTCACCTGGACTCTTGCATCTGGCTTTATGCCGCGGTTTTACCCAAACTTGGATTCATCATCTTATTGGATAATGGGTATATCAGGCGCCATTGTTTTGTTTATGTCGGTATTATTACATGAATTGGCCCATTCATTGTTGTCTTTGAAATACGGAATTAGAGTACGCCAAATAATTCTATTTATTTTTGGAGGAATATCGGACATCAAAGAAGAGACAAAAGACTATAAAAAGGAGTTTAAAATAGCCGCAATAGGGCCCATCACAAGCTTTGGTTTGGCTTTTGTTTTTGCCATGGCGTGGTTGTTGCTAATCCAGTTTGGTGGTCAAGGCGCTATGCCGATGGTGCCCTCAGCAATTCAGGACAGCCTGGAAACAAATACTGAAGATACAGGAACATTAGAAGGAGAAGAAGAAACAACAAACCAATCTCAAGCTATGCCAATAATCTCCGGAATAATGATTTATGCATCCATAATAAATGCATTACTGGGGTTGTTTAATTTGATACCCGCTTTCCCATTGGATGGGGGGAGAATGTTGCGTGCAGGATTAATAAAATGGAAAAAGAGCTATATCGAAGCTACAAGGATTGCCGTAAGAGTAGGCGTAGGAATATCCTTTGGATTTATGGCATTTGGGTTTATAACAATATTAACAGGTTCAACCCTTGGAGGTTTTTGGTTTATAATAATAGGATGGTTTATTCAAAGTGGTGCACAGACATATTTGCAGCAACAAGAAATATCTGCTGCTTTGATTGGAGTACGGTTAAAAGACATAATGAATACAAAGTTCATATCTGTGCGACAAAATCAAACAGTAGCTGAGGCGTTAAGGGACTACTTTAACATTTACCGAAAAAGCGAATTTCCGGTATTGGATGCGGAGGGCCATCTAATAGGAGCAATTACAAGCCAGCAAGCGATGGGTATTTCAGAGAATGACGCAGAAAAGGTAATGATTGAAAAAATAATGATTCCAAAAAAAGAATTAGTAATAATGAATGCCAATAGTAGAGCAGATGAGGCACTAAAGAGAATCTATCAAAGAAATAAAAACAGGGTATTTGTTTGTGATGATAATGATTATGATATTATCAGGGATCACCACAATATACCTCAAAATAGCGAAAGATTAGCAGTTAGCACACAGATAAAGCTTTTAGGGATCATCAGCAAATCGGATTTACTAAACATCGCAAGCGAACGAGAAGAATTTGACCAGCTAGCAAATAAATAAGCGACAATAATTAACAAATATACACCAAATCATAGATACTGACTTATTGCAAGAGAACCACCAACAAAGTAGGGTATATATCCAGACCGAAGAATCACTAATTAACATAGCATTCAAAAAAACTGGTGGTGGTGGTATTTGTTCTATCGACCAAAAGAAATATTGCGTATTGCATAGTAATTTATCCTAGTTGTTTGTTTACTACTGGTTAGAGATCGAGTTTCACAGATATTGACCTGGTATCTGAACTCACACATTAGTTTCTGAAACTTAAACACCATCTTCACCATTCATCATGAGTGTGAAAAGCATCACAACATTAACAGTTCACCGCACAATAACATAACTGTATGGTTTAACGATTGTTTTTCTTTGTCAAAAAAAAAATCGTTAATGAGAGCATTTACTAAATTGGATAAATAGATCTTTTTGCAGATTATCGCAAAAAAGGATAATAAAGTGATATTAATATATTAATATAAAGTGTTTTATTCCAATTCATTCCCACAACAATGGTACCAGTATACTGGTCAATACAGTTACCATGACGATTCCAATCACATCCAAAGGTAATCCCACTTTAGCCATTCGTGCGGCTTTCACATGTCCAGTTGCAAAGACTATAGCATTAGGAGGGGTTCCAACGGGCATGACAAACCCATAACTTGTAGCAATTGTTAAAGGTACCATAAGCAGTACCGGATTAATACCAATTGATGTAGCAAGTGATGCAGATATTGGTATCAATAGCGCCGCCGCTGCGGTATTGCTGATTATCTCACTTGACAATATGGCAACTGCAACAAGAACAAGAACAATCAATATCAAAGGCATTCCTGAAAGAAAGTTAAGTTGTGATCCAATCCAATCATCCAAACCTGTGGTTGTAAATGCGTTAGCAAGAGCTAAACCTCCTCCTATCAAAATGAGCACGCCCCATGGTATTTCAATTGCAGAATTCCAGCTCAATAGTCTTTTGTCGCTTTTTCCCGCATTTTCTTTAGCTGACGCTTCTATCTCGTTTTCTTTTTCGCCACCTGGGTTATCATATTTTGATGTTTTGGATACCGATGAAGGCAACAAGAACAAAGATATAGCGGCCACCAATACTATTGTGGAATCGTCAATGGAAGGAAAATAATCCCCCCACAACAAACCCCTAGTAATCCATGCTGTTGCAGTAGCAATAAAAATCCCTGCAACAATTTTCTCATCCCTGCTTAAATTTCCTAGCTCCGATAATCTGTCCTTAATCAAATCCTTTTCTTTCACAATTGATTTGATGTGTGTAATTCTTACTCCAATCCTTGTAATGTATAGCCACAACACCAATAGAGATATACCACTTATTGGCAATCCTATTGCAAGCCACTGACCAAAGCTAACATCCAAATCAATTGTTGATTTAGACAGTGATGCAAATATCGCATTTGGAGGTGTGCCTATCAAAGTTGCCATACCTCCGATACTTGCGGAATACGCTATGGAGAGAAGAACACAAACAGCAAACTGGTTTTGATGCTTTTTATCGCGTATTTGAGATATCACCGCAGAGGCTATAGGAAGCATCAACATGGCAGTTGCAGTATTGCTCATCCAGGCACTAAGCAATCCCGTAACGAGTATAAAGCCTGCAACTACATATTTTGGATCTGTGCCAAATAGACTTAATATATGAAGAGCAAATCGCGTATGCAGGTTTGATTTTTCTACAGCTTTAGCTAAAAGAAAACCTCCAAGAAACAGAAATACAACCCTGTCCGCATAGCTTGCAGACGTTTCACCTATTTTAGTAACAAACATAGAAGGAAATAATACCAGAGGCAGTAATGCTGTCACATAGATAGGAACTGCCTCTGTAATCCACCATATGCCCATCCAAACAGTTGTTGCCAAGACAACCCGTGATTCAAAAGACAGGTCGCCCATTTGGGGTAAAGGAAAAAAAACCATGAATAAAAAAATTAAAGGACCGAGAATCAATCCAATTCTTCCGGAATGGTTTCTAGATATCATTTTTTTAATGTAATAAAGTTAAAACATAATAAGAGCCTATCCCAAAATTATCTTTCTGTAAATGATGATACTGCATGATAACTGAACCAAACCAATGTAGTTCTCTGCCTTCTTTTCATACCTTGTGAAT
>JBNJLU010000095.1:0-6590 GCA_050591185.1 Candidatus Nitrosocosmicus sp. | reverse complement strand
TCCGATAATTGCAAAACCAAGATATGGTAAAGGTAGCAGGGACATCATTAGAATTGATGATTGTGAGGAGTTGGATTATGTTGACTCCAAGTACTCAAATATGATTTTTCAGGAGTACCTTCCTGGTGATGAGTACACCATTGACGTGTTGTCCGACATGGATTCTAACCCAATTATTTCTGTTCCAAGATTACGGCTGCAAACTAGGGGCGGCATTTCAACAAAAGGAAAAATAGTTTTAGACAAAGAATTAATTGAAGAGTCATTTAGAATAGTCAAGCACCTAAATATAATTGGCCCTAGTTGTGTACAAGTCAAAAAAGACAAAGATAATGGCTTTAAACTTGTGGAAATCAATCCCAGGCTGGGCGGGGGAACTATATTCTCGACATTGGCAGGTGCGAATTTTCCTAAAATGATTATCGATATGGTTGAAGGTAGACCTATAAAGATCTCAAGAATTTCAGAAGTAACAATATTAAGATATTTTGAGGAAGTTGTTATTGATGGGAGAAAAAATACTAACTGCACCGGAAAAGATATGTTGACCAGTAGTGTATGTCGCCAATAGTATTACTCAAAAGCTCATTTGATTTAACATAGTCTGTAAAGTTACTCAAAAGCTCATTTGATTTAACATAGTCTGTCAAAGGTGATTTATTTAATGTTTGAATTATATTGCAAGGCCACATACCTGTAAAATTCATCAATACAATCGCAAATCCAATTATCATACCTAGTACGACAACAGATATATCCCAATTCTTTACCATTTCTTATGCCTATTTAAAAAAAAGATATTATCTCCATCCTGACTTTTTTATTGTAATAGCTGCATAGATCAATAACCATGTGTAGATAAATGTCGCCATTAATGTAAAAAATGGCCTATAGAGCCAATTCTTATCTCCCGGATTTCTCAATCTAAAGTCCACTGCATAAATCATTCCTGTGAACATAATTCCCGACATCCACACAATAGGAGTCAAATAATCCCCAAAGAAGGGCATCATAACTACGCTTGAGAACACTATATATGGTCGGAAGAATTTCATCGCGGTTTGTAAATAGTATATTATCGCCATATAGAAAGGCCTTTTCCAGAAGGTACCGCCCGTTGAAAAGAGGCTTCGTATGAAACTTTTTCTCCATCGAATTTGCTGTTTTATGAGTGAATCTAATGTTGAAGGGACACCAATATTTACTTTAATACTCTGGGAGTACAGAACTTTCCAAAAACCTTTTAATTCTCTTTTGGGCGTTTTCGATTTATCGCCATTGTTGTTGTCTGATGCATAAAATTGGGGTTTGTTTGATAATACATGTGCAGTCATTCTTCTATCGGTTGCAAACTTGAAGGGCATTCCCAGAAACCTGTCGTTTGCCCATTCATGGATAAAGTCCTGAATTGCGTCTCGTCTGTAAAAACTCAATGAACCTGCACAACAGGTGACTGAGGAGAAAGTGCTCTCCATCCCTTTCTGGGCTCTGCAGGCCCCATCTGCATATACATCTTGCAGTTTTTCAAGAAAATGATCAAAGAAACCACCCGTGTGGCGGTTTATTACTCTACCGTGACCTGTAAGAGCTCCTAATTGTGGATCAGCATGGAAAATCTTTACAGCTTTTTCCGCAGCATCCAAAGCCATGTTGCAATCACTATCCATAAATGCATAAATATGGCCTTTGGCAATCTTGCTAGCAACCTCAACTGCCCTCTTTTTTCCAACACTGTTCTCAAGATGCACCACATTGAAATTAGAGTTCTTGTATTCTTGTTTGAGTTCATCTAAAATCTTGCCGGTTTTATCGGTACTTCCGTCATCAATGACAATTATTTCCTTTTTATCATATGTTTGATTTAGACATGATAAAACACAGTCTTTGATAATGTCCTCCTCATTTTTTACTGGGACTACTATCGAAACTAAGGGCAACTGGTTTTGAGGGATTTGATTGTTATGAACTTTTACATACGGGTCCCTATAACAGAAATATGATATAAATAATATATTAAACAAAACAAAGGATACCAGAATAGCATATAATCCAATTGCTCTATCTATAACATAAATTGTCAGGTGAATCTTTACCACTAATACTGTAAATACTGCAGCTAGGAGTAAAACCCTGACAAGCCATCTCTTTTTATCGAGCTCTTTTAATTTTGTATGTTGTGGAACACTATTTAAGGCCAAGCATCAAATCACCACTTCATCAATTGAATTTGTTACAAGTTACTTATTACCTTTTTTATAAATTCTATTGTAAGTTTTATAATATTATTTTCATATTAGAACAATCTAGAAAAATATGCTATAACCAATTAACATTAACCTTGTCATTAATAAATCACAATTGGGCATCAAAATAGGTATTAATCTCAATCCCAACGCATGCGTTCGGTTTCACGATCTGGCTTTGATGATTTTTTCCAATCCTTATAATGGCTTTTGCATAGGAATACGCGTTTTTTGGAATCGTCAAAATCTAAATCCTGAGACATTTTTGCCTTTGAGAGACTCATGGACCTGTCCGCGGATTCATCACAATTCAATACGCTGCACGTTACACCTTTCTCTACTTTACCCACTAAATTGCAAGGACAGGTGTTATATAAAAAAGTTGACAATGAGAGCACTATAGCGTAAAGTATTCTGCCAGGGGGTGATGGGTTACAATTGCCGCAGTAGAATACTCTGGATTTATTTGCCCACTTTCTGTCAAGGTCATGCCACTCAACTCGGGTTTCAACAATTTCCACACAATAAAGTGTTGAGATACATCTGGACAGCTAGGATATCCCCAACTATACCTTAAACCACCCCTTTCAAGTCTTAACTCTTTTTTTATGCGCAGGTTTAGCCAATCCGCCAGGGCTTCAGCGCTTTCTACGGCTAGACCGTGCAAATAGTATGCATCAGAATACCGATTTTCTTTGTTCCATTTTTCTATTATTTCCGCAACCTTGTTTCCCATGGTCACCGATTGGAACGCAACAATGTCGTCGGATTCATAATCAAAATAGTCAGACAGACACAAATGTTTTTCCAAAGTGGACCGGGGGAACTCAAAAATAACTTCAGATTCCCTGTTTGACGCGCCATCTTCTATGTATTTTACCAAAAGGTTGTTCTGTTTTACCTTTCTGCATTTAAAATAACCATACACAGCTTGGGGCTCAAACAAGTCCTCCTCAATTACTTTTGCCTTCCACTCGTCTAGTAGTTTATCAAATTCATCCTGCAGGTTGGAAGCGCCTTTTCCTCGCAAACCCCATGATAAAACAAACAGGGATTTTTTATTGAGTAGTTTCCATACCTCTTTTAGCGGGATGTCTTTATTTGAAAATCTATATGGGAAACTTAACCTTGGCGGGATTGGCTTATTCTTGATAGGCTCTATTTTGCTTTGCAAATCTTTTGCGTCTGTGCCGGTGTTGGGTGTTTTGTCGTTGTATTTTCGTTCGCTCCAGCTTTCTATTTTTTTTGCCCACTCTTGGATAAATCGAACTTTTTCCTTAGACATTACATTGTTCATTACCTTGAGGCCATCAAAAGCAGTTTTGCAGTAGAAAATTCCTGACTTGTAGATATCACCGTTTCCTTTTGCAATTCTGTTAATGTAATCGCTGTTTATTGCCGCCCCACCGCATAGAATTGGTATGTTGACATTATTATCACGCGCATACTCGGCAAAGAGCTGCATTTGTTTGGAGGTTGAAACAAGCAATGCGGAGAGGCCAACCACATCAGCCTTGATTTCTTTTATTTTGTTTACAATTGTGGGGATAGGCACCTGCTTACCCAAATCAAATACTTCGTACCCATTATTGGAGAGTATCGTTTTAACCAAGTTTTTGCCAATATCATGCACATCGCCATAAACGGTGCATAAAACAAGTTTCCCTTTGCTGACGCCCTCCTGCTTAATCAAATATTTTTCAAGTTCCGTCACTGCGGCCTTCATGCACTCCGCAGACTTTAAAACAAAAGGCAGTATCAGTTCACCTGATCCAAACTTGTCCCCAACCTCTTTCATTGCCGGAAGTAAAACTTCGTTTAAGGTTTCGACAGCGGCATTGTGCAAGTTTTCTTTGGTTGATTCAATCTTATATGAGATAGTCTTGCTGCCGTCATTATCTTTAATTTCTATCACCTTTTTATCCTTGTCGTCCAAAATTCTATCCGCTATAGCAAAAACTACCTCGTTTTCAATGCCGTCTTTTAGTCTATTTACTATCCTAAAATAACACTTTTTGCTTGCCGGCCAACTAGTGTCAATATCCAAAGTGTTTTGCTTTTGGGATGATGATTTTGTTGTAGACGACTCATTTAGTTTTGTGCCAAAGTACGATATTAGTTCTGAGAGTGCATTATCTTTGGTGTTAAAGATCAAATCTTCACATATTCTTTTTTCAGTTGCACTTATCTGTGGGTAGGGAATTATGTCTTTGGGATTGATTATGACTGTGTCAAGTCCATTCTTAAGAGCATGGTACAAGAATATTGAATTCAGATATTTTCTAGCTAATGCAGGAAGGCCAAAACTAATGTTACTGAGTCCGAGTGTTGTTAAAGCATTGGGATAGTGCTCCTTTACGATTTTAATCCCATTTAGGGTGTTTATTGCAGAATCAGAATACTCTTTCTCCCCGGTGGCAAGTGTAAATGTTAAGACATCAAAAATCAATTGCCATGGCTTTAACCCATATCCGATTGACTTGTCATACAGTAGTTTGGCCACCTGCAGTTTTTCACTGCTTGTTTTGGCCATACCCAAAGGACCAATGCACATGGATATTGCTGGCGCTCCAAACTTTCTCATCATTGGTATAATATCGTAAAATCTACTTCCATCGCCTTCCAGGTTTATTGAGTTTATGATTGGAATTCCCGGGATTTGCTTTAATGCGGCATGTACAACTTTGGTGTCGGTAGAGTCTATCACGAGGGGCGATTCAATTTCAAGGCAAAGTCGTTTTACTAATTTTTGCATAAACTCTAATTCATCCGACCGCTCTGTTGTGGCAACACATACATCTATGCAATGGGCCCCATCCTCTAGTTGGGCTCTTGCTACATCTATTAGTCCATCAAAGTCATTTTCCAAAACCATTTTTTTTGCTTTTTTTGAACCCTGGGAGTTTAACCTCTCCCCAATTATGAGGGGGCGGGGCTCTTGGAAGAGATCTACAGATGTTAAAGCAGAAGACACCTTGGGAATGTTATTGTAAGTTTTTTTCATAAATATTGACTATCCATTAAATTTATAGTTTATCTTGTTGATTTCTTTATTTAACTTTTTTTTATCTTTCGTTGGAATTTTGGACAGAAGCATCTAACATTTTACGTAAATGGGCAATGTGTTCTGGTGTAGTTCCGCAACAACCACCTATTAGCCTTATCATTTTGTGTTTTTTTATAAACTCTTCCAGTTTTTTTGTTATCTCAACAGGTGACATAAGGTATTTAGCCTGACCGTGCTCATTTATGGGCATACCTGCATTTGGCATTACTAAAATTGGTAACTCATTTTGGTCACAAAGCCATTGGACACTAGGGGTCATTTCTGACGGCCCCGTAGAGCAATTCAATCCAAAGACATCAATATCCATATTACTTAGGGTGACATAAGCTGATTGGATGTTTGTTCCTAAAAGCATTTTTCCGTACTGGTCTAAGGTAACATTTGAGATTATTGGAAGTTTTTTCTCAGCCTTTTCCATTGCCCTAAAGCAACCATCAATGGCCAATTTGATCTCCAGAACGTCTTGGCCCGTCTCAATCAAAAGGGCATCGCATCCCCCCTGTATCAGGCCCTGAGCTTGAAGATTGAATGCCTCCTCTATTTCGTCTAATGCTATGTTACCCAGGTCTGAATCATTTGAGCTTGGAAGAAATCCCGATGGACCCATTGAACCTATGATGTATATTTTTTTGTTTAGTTCATGGGATGCTTCTTTCGCAATCTTTGTGGCCTCTATGTTAAAATCCAGGGTTTTGTCTCCAAGCCCAAACTCTTCTAATTTGAGCATATTACTACCAAAGGTGTTTGTTTCAATACAGTCGGACCCTGCACTTATGTAGTTTTTGTGAATGCTTTTTATCCACTGGGGCCTTGTAAAGTTTAAACTATCGTTAAAACCCTCTTTGCTGTCCAAATAATCATTGGGCTTTGGCTGATAGTTTTGTATTTCAGTACCCATAGCGCCATCAAAAAGCAGGATCTTATTGTTTAAGTCATCAAGAAACGAAGTCACGTATAATACATTAAATCGAATTCAATTGATATATATTTTTTTTTAAATAGTTTGCAATTTAATTACAAAGAGATTTATAGAAAAAAGTCCACAAAAAATTTAGGGTCCATAGTTCAGTTTGGATAGAATGGCTGCCTGCGGAGCAGTTGGTCGAGGGTTCAAATCCCTCTGGACCCGCTACAACATTGAAACATTATATTGGACCCGTTCTCAATTAAAGTATGCAAAAGGAGCAGCCTGCAATGCTAAACAAATCTATCCCCACCTGTAACGGAGACAACAAAAACCCAACCACTAAAAGCAACACACCCTATTCCAGATTTCTCTA
>JBNJLU010000094.1:0-6614 GCA_050591185.1 Candidatus Nitrosocosmicus sp. | reverse complement strand
GTTGATAATCCAAGAAAGTACAAATACAATGCACGACCAATATCGTATGAAGGTGTTCTGTTTCTTTTTCTGATCATAATTGAAATAGAGCATCTTCAATCTATAGATTTTTGGGTAAGTTAACAGCGCCCTTCCTCCCTTCATTATTCTAGAGTCACCCAAAATCTTTTCATCATACATGCTAACAGCTGCTTAAGAGATAAGGAAAAACTTTATGTAAACAGGATATATATTTTGTTAATATTACGGAATGATGAAGAAATACATTTTTATCGTGTCAAGTATTAATTATTATTCTATAATCTTACTTGTTCCAAATACAATTTGGATTATGTTTGTTCTGGTATTTTCCTTTACACTTTATTATAAAACAACATATCTGTTACTAGGTTAAAGTGTCATTAATTCGGCGCACTGCTACTTACTTTGAATTCTTTTATAATATGTTTTTTACACATTATTATACAAATTGAACAAAGATACAATACGACCTGCAAAAATTAATGTTGAAAAGAAGAATGGAAATCTTGAACCCTTTGATGAAGAAAAAATTACTAGAGGTATTAGTAGAGCTGGAACTCCATTTATGATAGCAAAAGATATTGCCAATTCTATTCATGAAAAATTAAAAGAAAAATCTACTCAGGATTCTATTGGAACTGTTAAGATCAGAGAACAAGTAATCGAAGAACTAAAAAGTAGAAACCAAGATACAATAGCAGAGTCATACTCGGGGTATAGTAAAAATAAAATAACATCGCTAAAGGAGGAGCACTTTATGAATAGTAAGGATGATTCCAAAGTTGCCACATCCATGAATACGCAGGCAAAACAAAATGTAAAAGATAAGGATAATACATCAGGACGAGGATCAAAAGTTGGTTCCTCGTAAATAATTTAGGAAGAAGAAAAGAAAAAATTCTAGACTTTCTTCATTCAGTCAATCTAACCTACTGTTATCAAACACCAATACCGACATTCTATACTGAATGGTCGCATTGAGTTAGTGTAAGTAATTTTATAGTTTATTTTAAAATAAAGAGCATGAAACAAAGCTAGATCTAAATGGATAGTTATTCTGTCCTTGAACAATATCTCAAAAAATAGCAGAATTGATAGATATGAAAATCCATTTAGCCACAAAAAGAAGAAACCAGGACTGCCTTTAATATACTCAAGTATATACAGGGAGAGGATAAGTTTTAGCAGAATTAATTCAAAACCTTTAATTTCTTACTTCAAATTCATTTACCAAGTCATTAAAAAATATCAAATATGGCAAAAGAAATTAATTTCAATGTAAATTATTTACACGATTTGATTCCATTCACAATTTTATTTAATATAAATAGGTGATATTGGATTTTAGGCTTTTCATTTAAGGATCTTTAATTCTTTATTGTGATGATTAACAAATAGATTTAACCAATTTATTACGTGCTTTAACCTATAATTCTTAAACCTACAAGGAAAGTAATCATCAAAACATTCGGTTCTATCCTTTAATATACTGTATAGTTTTCTCGATAATACTTTTTTCATAATGGGAATGTATTGTGATAGAGTTTTAGGAACCTACGGGCCTGCGGATCCCAGGTCCCACCGTCAGTTGACACGGGATCTTTTCCATGAATCTTAACTAGGCCTGAGATGAACCTTTCATTCACAAACGTGTTTCTCTCCTTGGATATGGATAGTGCTAGAATTTGTTTGCTTTATGGCTCAATTGCAACCCATAACCAGATTAGATCGGAGCCGACCTTGGATAACGTCTCGTCAATCATAAATTCTGAATCCTTTGTTTTCTTTGTTGAAACCTTTTAAGGTTTGTATCTTCGTATCTATTTCCAGATTGCAACGTGACTTCTATTGATAATATGTAAAAAGGAGAGATTTGGAGGTATTTCTAAGCGATAAGCCAAGAAAGTACAAATACAAACCGTGGTAAATATACTCTCAAGGTGTTCTGTTTCTAGTGTTCATAAAGGAGATAGGACATCCTCGAGCTATGGATTTATGGTTAAGTGAACAAAGCCAAACCTATTTACCGATATACATATTTACCAAACATCTCTTAAAAAATGAAAAGGTAATCTTAACCATCATCTATCTGTAATAGTCCTTATTTCTCTCAAGTCTATTAGATTATGTTTTTCAAGAAATTCACTAATTCTTTCACCCATTTTATCATCAAAGTCTAATTCACCATTGTTTATCTGTCTCAAATTATTGATCATTTTTTGCAAATTACTGAATTTTATAACTATCCCGTAATAATCACTAACTCTTTCTAGTGTTGTATCATAGTGCCTTTCTGTTCCAGAAGCAGTAGCATCCGATATCAAAACAGTGTCATAACCCAAATTGAATGCATCCCTTAATGATGTTTCTACACAAATTGATGTGTCTACTCCACAAAAAATAAGGGTATTTATCCTCATACTTTGAAGCCAAATTCTTAATTCAGTATCTTGAAATGCAGAATCGCGCCTTTTTAGGATAATATGATCGTTTCCTGTGGGTTTTATTTCGTCAATTGTTTGAGCATCCCATGTCCCCCTAACACAAATGGGTACCTTTAGTAATCTTTCCTCCCTCGATCTTGGAAGAATATTGTGTATGTTAAGTAGTAAATCAATCCCGCTGGGCTCGCGAATTGCCTCTGTATAGAAGATTGGAATATCTTCTTTCCTACAAAAATTAATCAATTCTTGAATTTTTGGAATGATTGACTGATAGTCAACTATATTCATTCCTAATTTATCATAAGACCCTCCTTTACTAACAAAGCCATTTTGCATATCCACTATTATGAGACCAAAATTGATAATAGATCTTCCAATTTTTACCTCTAACATGAACTAAGATAATCAACATTGTATAAGACCATGCTAAAACATTTTGTTAATTGGCTTAATCTGTTGTTAGTTCTATGATAAACATATAATTCCCAAAGCAAACAACTCCTGAGGGTGTTCTGTTTCTGGTAATCATAAAGGAGATAAAGCATCTTCAATCTACAGGATTTCGTTAAATGAACAGAGCTAAAAAAATAAGAATAATGAATAACAACAATTTTGTTGTAATGCGGTAAAAAAACATTTGGATTTTAATACACCTATAATAGATGCATTATTTGGTCAATTTTTCGTTAACACCTTGTAAAGTTTGTAGTATTAAATGCTTTGTCGCCTAACTCAAACTATTTAGCTGGGATTTAACCAATTTATCGTTCTTGATGAATTGGATATATCTTTATGGTAGCTACGATTGCATCTGTTCTTGTTTTAGTTACAGGATACAGCTCAATGCAATCATTTGGGACTTTGGGAGGATTAGGACTTTTAACTGAAGTTGCCAAAAGCGCAGAGTGTTTAGCAGCCCTTAATGAAGAACAACAGGAAACTCTTTTCCAGGCATTAGAGGTCGATAGTATTGAGTCAGCCAACATAGCCATAGAAGAACTATCTGCAACTGCATTGTTACAAATATTGGTAGATGAAGTTGACTTGACTTTGGATGAAGCACAAGGTGTATTAGGATGCTTAGGTTTTGAAACAGATTTAATAGACCTTGGTGCATTTGAACCAACTCCTACAGATTCAACACCTACAGATTTAATACCGAGATCAATGGATTAAATACCCCAAAAGTATCAAGAACTGAAAACACAAATAATGCCTGCTGGCCTCTGGACTGGCAGTCAAACATTATTTTTTTACCAGGTTTTTTCTAATTCAAATTATAAATAATATTTTTTAATTAGTGCATCTAGTCAAATAGCCAAGACACTAAAACCATTTTTGTTGTTCATTCAACCTTTTTTATTAATTGTTAGTCAGATTGATGTTATATCTCATAGAGAACCGATATCGGCATTAGTTCCCACACAAGCCAGCATCAAATTTGACCGTCTATTTGGTCTCAGACCCAGAAAGTAAGTCAATGTAATTTAGTCTTGTGATGTCAATATGAAATATTCAAAATGACTTTATTCTAAAATCTAATACCTTGGGATATTTGAGTATTGCAATTAGTTATCAAACCTACTATATATTTATTCAAAAACAAAGATTGAATAAAATGACTCTATTCCTAACAAAAACAAATCAAGAGGTACAATACAAAAGTATCCTTCTCCATCATCTGTAGGATCAGCATTAACGTTGCTTGCCAATCGGCTTATGATTGTAAAAAACATGCTTATTTAAGCTCGTAAAAAGAAACTATACATGTGATTATAACGCAAGACCTTGACATGGTTATTGATCATCTAACTAAGTACTTTTCCGTTTTTTCAATATCCTGATTTAAAAAACAATTCTATGCTGTGTTATACGTGAATTATGAAGGCCCATCAAAATTAAAAAAAATTATTGTCAAGAGATGCGGTGCTATAGTATCTGCTATAGTGTTTTATATAATTTTGTTACTGTACCAGTGTGGGTTTTTTCCTCACTTGATAAATTATGCTACAAATAATTGTTGTCTATGAAAATTGATAAAAAACTCCATAAAGCCAGATTAAAGGATAATAAACACATATTTTGCCCAAGGATGGTAAAAGTGTTTTCTGATTTTCATGCTATTTCAGTTTGATATTTCTATTTTTCTACACTATCAAAAATTTGGAAAAATGATATGCTTGATTGTTTAGTTGTATTTGTTAAAACACAAAGACGCAACATTTTAATTCATTTGTGCGCCTATTTTATCAATATGGGTTTTATGCACAAAAAACGATTTTCAATGTCTTTTATTGCTTTAGTGTTTATAATGGTTTTCGGAATGTACTCATCATCTCAAACATCGTATGGTGCATATTCTAAAGCCCCACTCTCACCAAACGCACCTACCATAAATGATGATAAACTCATCGTTGAAAAAATAACGAATGGTTTGGACTTTCCTACCAGTATGGCATTTGTAGGTCCAAATGATATTTTAGTTACTGAGAAAAATACTGGCAAGGTTATGAGAGTTTTAAACGGTCAAGTGCAGGCTCAACCGATACTTGATGTTGCAGTAGCTACCCAAATCGAGCGAGGCCTTTTGGGTATCGCTGTTTCACTACAACCAGATGGAAAGACATATGTGTTTCTTTATTATACCGAATCTGGCAATGGTGTAGACGGTAGTGATGCGGTTAGCACGGATGGAGATGGCGGTGACGAAGGTAGCAAAGTCGAGCCATTAGGCAACAGGTTGTATCGTTATGAGTATGTCGATGGACAGTTAATCAATCCGTTACTTTTATTGGATTTGACTGCCACTCCTCTCAATGAGAGAGGGGAACACAATGGAGGCAAGGTCTTGATTGGGCCTGATAAAAATGTGTATGTAGTAGTCGGGGAAGTGGGGGCGCACCGGACTCAAGCTCAAAATATTGAGGATGGTCCATCACCCAACGGTCTTGGCGGCGTTCTTAGAATCACACAGGATGGCCAGCCAGTGCCTTCAAACCCTATCTACGGGGATGAATTGCCACTTAACCTTTATTATGCCATGGGCATCCGCAACAGCTTTGGCATGGATTTTGACCCACTGACTGGCAATCTTTGGGATACTGAAAACGGCGCAACCTCAGGCGATGAGATTAACCTAGTTGGACCTGGTTTTAACAGTGGATTTGCACTCATTCAGGGGTATGTTGGTGATGACCTTTTAGATACCGGAGCCTCGGCGGATGATTTGGTGCTGTTTGGCGATGGGTATTACGATGATCCCAAATTTGCATGGACATTTCCCATTGGGGTTACCGCCCTTAAATTCCTAAACTCAGACAAACTCGGAAGTGAGTACGCAAACAATATGTTTGTGGGCGACATAAACAACGGTCTTTTGTACAGGTTTACCCTCAACGGGGAACGGGATGGGATCTCTATACAAAATGATACCTACGTTGGTAATACACAAGCTTTATCTGATAATAAAGTTGATGATACGCCAGAAAACAGGGTTATAACTTTCGGGCAGGGTTTTGGCGGTATAACCGACATACAGGTGGGCCCAGGTGATGGTTACCCGTATGTCTTGAGTCATACGGGATCGATGTTTAAAATATTGCCTGCTGCATCTGAAAGCGCTGCACCTGTAAAAGAAAATCCACCATCTGCTCCTGCTCCTGCTCCTGCCACATCATCCAACGTTGCCCAAAATGATACACAAAGGGCAAACTCCATTCCTGCAGTCATCATCGGAATTAGGGATGATGCGTCTTATACGCCTAACCCAATTGAAATCAGTGCGGGGCAAACGATAACATGGGTCAATGGGGATGCAATTTCCCATACTGTGACTTCAGGTGCAGAAGGTGATCCAGAAGAGGGTGAGCTATTTGATTCGGATGCAATTATTCCAGATCAAAACTATAGTTTGACGTTTGATGACCACGGGAATTATGGGTATTACTGCATTTACCACCCCACAATGGTAGGTGAGGTAAATGTGGTCTCAGGCAACGGTGACTTTACGGGCGAAGAAGACACGGGCGAAGAAGACACGGGCGAAGAAGACACGGGCGAAGAAGACACGGGCGAAGAAGACACGGGCGAAGAAGACACGGGCGAATAAGACACAGGATAGAATAACAACACCTTTTTTTTATTCGACTC
>JBNJLU010000093.1:0-6624 GCA_050591185.1 Candidatus Nitrosocosmicus sp. | reverse complement strand
AAATTTTAATTTTTATTTTACATATCCGTTCAACTCTAACTAAATTCAGTTTAAAAATCATTTGATTAATTTATTGAATCAATAAGAATACCATATTTCATTCCGATGTATATTCTTGGTTATTTATTAAACCAAGCAAACAAAATGAATAAAATTATTTAAGTTTTTGCTGCACATGATTTATATAATATATAAAATCAACTACCTCTAGAAAAAATATGCCAATAGATCCAGATTTTCCAAAGAATCATCAAGTTATCGGACAAATAAAACACTCCGATGGTGAACATTTTCACTATCTCTGGGGACCAGGCAGACAAGGCGAAGCTGCTGAGAATGCAGAAGTTAAAGAGGCCTTTCAAGCTAAAGGAGAAACTATCGAGCCGATAGGCGTTAGTGGAACTATGGTAGCAGTAGACTGGGATTCTTGTGTAGCAGATGGAGCTTGTATAGAAGCTTGCCCTGTTCAAGTTTTTCAATGGTATAGGACAGAACACGACGTCCCTGCCAAAGAGGTAATAAATCACGAGTTTGCAGGCGAAGGTGCATCAGAAAAAGAAGAGAGAAAAGACTATACTGACAAAGCGGATCCAATCAGAGAGCATGATTGCATTTGGTGTATGGCATGTGTATCTGTTTGCCCTCCACAAGCCATTAAAGTAGATCAATCTAATTTAGAATTTCACGAAAGAGCCGAAGGAACGTTTAATGAATCACTGTCAAAAGGAAGTGCACCACCTCCACATGCACACTAAATTCTTTTTTTAAATCAAACCTAATTATTGACACTTAAAAGTTATTGAATCAAATTATCTGACAACACTTATTTACCAAATCATCCAAGATTCCAAAGATCTTAAAAAAGATTGTAATACATGCTTAGATTTTTGAGATAATATTATTTCTTTATTGGTAACAATTTTATCAATGCAGCAAATAAACAAAATCAAAGGAGAAGAAAATGATTCTAATTTTGTCCAGTTATCATCATTACAGACCTCCAATATAACATCAACTTTTTGATTGTAGTATTGAGATATCAAATTAACGATATTATTCAACTCTACACAGGACACCGAATTATTAATTAAAAAGGATTTCAAATTATTAGAATTAATGATGAAAGAGTCCCTATAATGGCAATGTATTGATTTAGGTCTTCTAGTCATATCATTTGGAGAATTCATCATTAATAAAGTGTTCTATTTTCTGTTTTAAATATTCATTGATTTTATATCCATCAACTTTTCCTCTTAACATAATCATGCTTTTACCCATGAGTGCACCAATTGAATTGATGCCCTTTTCTTTAATAACACGAGCATTATCATTTAATATTTTATCCAATATTTTGTGTAATTCATCATCATTTATTTCGATCAAATTTAATGAATTCATTGCCTCTTTTACAGTCTTAGATTCCTTTTTCATGATTTTTTCAAATATCAAGGTCACAGATTCTTTAGCTATAAAACCTTTTTCAAGATTATCAAAAACTTCAATTAGTATATCATCTGTAAGCAGTGATTTATCAAGGTTATTTCTTGAAAGGCTAACTATATCTTCTGTCAGTTTGGAAGCAATAAAAGTTGGTGTGATATTTTTTGAAGTTGAAACAATTTTTTCAAAAATATCATAATACTGAGAATCAAAAATATGTTCGGATAGCTTATTATTTAATTCATATTTTTTCATTATTTGCCTAATCAGGTCATTCCAAGATAATGGTATTTTTTGTTTTAGATCATCAGGTAATACAGACTTTACAGGTATAGGCAGAATATCCGTTTCAGGGTACATTCTCGATGAGCCTGCCCTAGGTCTAGAAAAAATGGTAGATCCATCCATTGTTGCAGATCGTGTTTCTGCAACTACACCATGTTTAAACTCACGTATCCGTCGGATTAATGGCTCTAGTACAATATTTATCTTTTTTTCATTTCCCCCAATAATTAAAAAAGCATCACTATTAGAAAGACCAAGAAGTTCTTTGATATTTTCAACATCTTTGATAGTAATCCCATAATTTGGTAATTCATCAGAATGAAAAATACCCCCCAAACCAAAAAATCTAACAAATTCGCCTAGTTCCTTGCCTAAACGAATACCATTAATGGGTTCATAACCAATTAAACCATTCAATCCCCTAAGCCTAATTGATAATAAAATCGAATTGGCATCTTTTAGGATCTTTTTCAATATAGTTGAAGATGAATCTTTAAACAGATAGGTAATATCTTGAATTCTATCGCCTATAAAACCATCATCAATATTTCTTTTTTCAAATTCCTCGGCAATTTTTATTAATCCATATTGTCGCTTTGTTTCATAATCTAAAACTTTAACTAATTGAGACAATTGTTGAACACCCTTAACTTCAACAACTTTTCCGTCATTAACAGAGATATTTACATCCTGCCTTATGCTTCCAAGTCCCCTTGATACACGTTTACTGCTACGCAATAATCTGCCAAGTGTTAAAGCTACATTCACAATTTCATCTGGTTTTCCAGATATTGGCTCTAGGGCGATTTCCACCAATGGGATTCCAAGTCTATCCAAACCATATTCTTTATACAACTTGGAATGTGGCAACAATTTTGCAGCATCTTCTTCTAAACATATACTTTGAACGCCTATTTTTCTAAGACCATCAACTTTTAAGTTTCCACCAGTAGAGACAAGCATAGTTCTTTGGAATCCACTAGTGTTTGATCCATCTATTACTATCTTTCTCATAACATGAATTTCATCAACGATGTTTGAGTTTAGGGCAAGCGAAAATAACAAAACTGTTTCTAATGCACTCCTATTTACATCATGAGGTGGCTCCTCATCAGCTTCCACTAAACAACTTAAACCAACTTTAGAATAATACTTTATTGTATTCCTCTTTGTATGTTCAAATATAGCAGCTCTATCAAAATTACCTAGCTCGCTTTTAGTAGGCCTTAGGATACGTATAAAATTAATATCATAACTGCCGTTAGCCTCTTCACACTTACAATTGCAAAAAAGTTTAGATTTTGTATCTAATTGCTGATGTATTTCGAATCCAACTTTTACCTTCAAGCTATCAAAATCAAATTTCATCAAAATCATTCCAATATTTATCAAGATATAAGAGGAGAAGTATTAGAGATTTCATTTGATAAATCGGTCCTCATTATTTCAACAAGCTCTTTCTTATTTGAACTATTACTTAGTGCCCACATAGCCTTAACTATTGCAGTCTCAGAACTCATATCAGATAATGGAATAACACCTAAATCTAAAAGATCTCTGCCTGTATCATAAACAGTCATTTGTACTCTCCCATAAATACATTGAGATGTCATAAAAATAACAATTCCAGAATCTATCAATTTTTCAAGGTAAGGAAAACAGTTTTTATTAACATGTCCAAGCCCTGTGCCCTCCAATATAATGACTCTATATTTAAAATTTGAAAAGCATTCAAGAAATGAGGGATCGAAACCTGGATAGAATTTCAATAAAAATACCCCATCATCAAATGATGTCTTTGAAATAAGATTTTTCGAGACATTGTTACGTGTATTTATTATTTTCAAGTCTGTATTACATACAATATCAGAATCATATATTAGTGCAAAAGGAAAGTAATCTAACGATTGGAAAGCATTACGTTTACTAGTATGATTTTTTCGAACTCTAGTCCCAATATGGCATGCAATGGTTTCATCTGAAGTGGTATGATGCATGCATACAAAAATACCTGCATAATTTGTTTTTGTAATAAATTTTATTGCACCCAATAAATTAGTAAATGCATCAGAGGATGGCCGGTCAGATGACCGTTGGGACCCTACTAAAACAACAGGAATAGATAGATTTTGTAATGCAAAGCTCATTGCAGATGATGTGTAATGTATTGTATCTGTTCCATGAGATACAATAATTCCATCAAATTGCTCATGCAAAACCGCATAAGAGATTCGCTCTGACAAAAGAGACCAATGAGAGGTATGAAGATTTTCGCTGTATTCATTAAATAAAAATTCAGGATAAATCGAGGCATAGTTAGAAATTTCTGGAAAAATCGAATAAAGATCAGACGCATTTAAAATTGAGGTTACCCCACCAGTTCTGTAATCAATTTTACTAGCAATAGTTCCACCTGTAGTAAGAAGCAAAATTTTTGGTAATGATGATGATAATATGGGTTTTTTGATATTATGATTGATTCCTTTTGTTAAAACAAACTTACCATTATGAGGTTCATCGGTCTTAGAAACGGGATTCAATGAGACATTAACGGAGGTTTCGGATAATTTTTCACTTGTAATATTTATAATATTTTCTAGTGAAATACCAATATTATAACCGCTATTTAGCTTAATTACAACATAATTATCATTAAAAGATTCATATCTAGGCATTATTATGCCCGTGTAGTCTCCTTTATTTGAAATTAATTTAACACTATCACCAATTTTAACTTTATATTTGTTTAATAATTGCTTTGACCTACTAATATAACCATCTTTTCCACTATCAGAGTTATTTAAATTGGCTGTAGCTTCCTTTTTCAATCAAAGAATTATAGTAATGCCATAAAATATATATTTAGATATTTTAATTTGGGTTTTACTTGTATTTCCACCATCCAAGGATGAAACAAATAGCTATATTCGTAAAGCCCAGGTTTACTAAAAACAATTGTAAAAAAACTACCAAAAGAATAGTCAAAAGTTAGTCTGTAATATAATGAAAGCAAGGTTCCCAAATTAACACATATTGTTTTTTATATTACAGAATATCAAATAATGCATTATAACCAATATTCTAATACAAATGAACCATGTGATTAAATTATGCTACACTTTAGATAGAAAAATTAGTTAGTTAGAGTTATTCAGGAAGTGTTTTTGATTCTATTAATTCCTGAATTTCTTCATTCATCTTTAAAAACCGAATACCTTTTTCGGTAGTTCTATACTTTCCACCAACTTCTAATTCAAGTAAATTGCTCTCTAAAAGCATAGGCAAATATTCTTTTATTTGAGCATAAGATAAAAATGCTTTATACATGATTTTTGTTTTAGATGCACTTCCATTAGCTGCATATAAAATATTAGATATGATCTCAGGCCTATTGCGATATTTCATATATAAATTATGGAAGAAAGTAATATATAACTTGTATTATGCATTATACTATAATAATATACCTTTAATTCAATAGAACCGATTTATTTGACAAAATCTAACCTCAAAGATTCTTTTTTTAGTAATATGAGCACAACTAGCATCACAAGATATCACCTTTCACAGAATATTATGGATTTAGATTATATTTTTTATTTTTCATTTAGACTATTATAAAGAAATAAGTACAGCTGAAAAAAAGGACTATTACGCCATTTTATTTTTTTATCCAACGAAATCATGTTTTCAATGTAAAACTGGATACAAAAACATAAACCAAATAGGATATCCTCCAAAGTAACAAGAGAAAGGGGATGAAGTCAATCAATGCATCATCGGTAAAATATATTGATCAAGTTATCCGATTATATGGCTATAATGGGGTTAATACTGCTGATTTGTTGTGGCCGATTTCGAACCCAAAAATAAAGAAATTCTTATTGGTTGAACTTGATATGCACCAGTTAGCTATAACAAAAAGTCTAAATTAATAATAGTTTTTATTAACTATTTATATAGTGCAGTATAAAGAAGGGATCAATTATAGCGAATATGATGCAATAATTTTTGACATAGATGGGGTGTTAATTGATGTAATTGACTCCTATAATCAAACAATCATAAAAACAATTCAATATGTTTTGGATTCTAATTTCAATATCAAAATGAATTTAACCTGCATTCCAATAGACAAAATAATTTCCAAATTTAGGCATACGGGGGGGTTCAATAATGATATTGATACAACATATTCAATTATCCTAACAATTGTTTATTGCAAAATAATTAATAAATGCAATAGATCTGAGATCATTAATTTTTTTTTTGATTTATTAGAAAAATTAGATGATAAAGGAATACTCTCTGTTGATAATGAATTAGAGAAATTGGGGGATATCGAGGATATAAAAACTAGATTAGAATACCCCAAAGATGATAATATCATTTCAACGGTTTTTAACGAGATCTTCTATGGTCCGGATCTTTTTAAGGAGCAATTTAAAAAAAATCCAAAATATTATTTTGCCAAACCATTAATAAATAATGATAAAATAATCATTAAAGAAAAAACAATACGAAACCTTTCAAAAGAATTCAATGGAAAATTAATTTTGATTTCTGGCAGAAGTAGAGTAGCATCATATTTTAGTTTAAATAATATTTCAGATTATTTTATAAAAGATGCATGTATTTTTTTAGAAGATGAAAAAAGAGAATATGCAAAACCCAGTACGTATGCAATACATAAAGTTTTCAATCAATTAAAATTAAATAGTGCTATTTATGTTGGCGACTCCATAGAAGATTTTCTAATGGTTGAAAGATTCAGATACGAATCTGGTGGAACAAGAATTGTTTTCTGTGGAGTATATGGAACAAATGCAAATTCATCAAAAGACTTAAAGAGGTTGTTTGAATTAAAAGGGGCAGACATTATTGTTGAAAATGTAAACG
>JBNJLU010000092.1:0-6638 GCA_050591185.1 Candidatus Nitrosocosmicus sp. | reverse complement strand
TAAACGGTAAAACTATTTCATTTAAGCATGGAGCAATAATTATAGAGATTTCCTCTATCAAATCTGAAATCCACAAGGTTCTATCAAACACCTCAATAAATTCGAATGTTACAACATTGTGTATCCATCCAATGTTTGGGCCAGGTTCCTCTATTTCCGCAACAAACAAGATTATCCATATTCCTGTGGATATAAACAAAAGTAAAAATGAAGAGGACCTAATAAATGAACTTTTTCCTTCATTTGAGAAAATTATAATCAAAAGTCCAGAAAAACACGATTTGGCTATTTCGGTTATTATCAGTTTGATTTACTTTATTAATTTAGTTTTTTCAAAATTCATAGTAGAGATATCTAATTCAAAAGAATTTCAATTTGAAGGTAGTCTAATACATTTTTTGAAAAAAATATCTGGAAGTACATTTAAAATTCAATCTTTATTAAGTGAAAGTATCCTGACAGATGATGTTTCTCTTTTCTTAACCTTATTTATTGATAATGATAAATCTATAACAACTATTGACAGATATGGCCAACTTTTTAATAATTTGCTAAGTAAAATCGAGAAGAAAGACACTGAGCATGTAAAGGAATATATACTATCAGTTAGGAACACTATTGAAAAAGATATCAATATAAACCAATCGTATTACTTATTGTATAGATTTTTAAACTCATAAACATACAGTATATATCAAACACAATGTAATATATACTCCATTTTTTATTTTAAAGACATGGTTGCAAAAAGGTGGTTAGATGATGAAGTATCATTAGATCCTGTTAAAGACTTGACAATTGCAGTTATTGGATATGGTATTCAAGGTTCAGCCCAAGCGTGTAATATGAAAGATTCTGGTATTAATGTTATTGTAGGGTTAAGGCCCGGTGGAGGAAGTTGGCCAAATGCTGAAAAGGATGGCCATAAGGTTATGTCGGTTGCTGAATCTGTAAAACAAGCAGACATAATTCATATTCTTATACCCGATATGGAGCAGGAAAAAACGTTTAAAAATGAAATCGGCCCATCCTTATCCGCAAACAAAGCAATAAGTTTCTCACATGGTGCAGCAATCCATTGGAAATGGATTGTGTCACCTGAAAACGTTGATGTATTTATGGTTGCTCCAAAGGGTCCAGGTCAAAGAGTAAGAGAGTTGTACCTTGATGGATTTGGAACTCCATCACTTGTAGCAGTTCATCAAGATTACACTAAAAAGGCATGGGATAGAGCTCTTGCATTAGCAAAATCTATAGGGAGCACAAGACCCGGTGTTTTACAAACAAGTTTTAAAGAAGAGGTTGAGACTGATTGGTTTGGTGAACAAGTTGATCTCTGTGGCGGAGTACACAATATGGTAGTAAAATCGTTTGAAACCCTTGTTGAGGCTGGATACCAACCGGAAATAGCATACTTTGAATGTTTGCATGAATTAAAGCTAATTGTCGATTTGGTTCAGAAATACGGTATCACGGGAATGTATAATCGAGTCAGTGAAACTGCAAGATATGGCGGTCTTACCCGGGGCAAACGCACGATAGATCAAAACTCTAAAAACAATATGAAACAGATTCTAGATGAAATACAATCAGGACAATTTGCAAAAGAATGGGTTGAAAATTATAGAAAAGATAGCAAAACAGCATTTGCTAAATTATTGGATGAAGTAGAAAGTCATGAAATAGAAAAGGTCGGCAAAGACTTAAGAAAAATGATGTGGCCTAATGAAGATATAGAATAAAAGCATCAGGATTATTTTTTCTTTACGTTGTTTTGTATGTGATTGATGATATCTTCAAGGGAAGTTCCAGGTCCAAAATTTCCAGTTATTCCTTCTTTTTCCAATAACTTTTTATCGGATTCTGGGATTACCCCGCCACCAACCAATAAAATGTCGTCGATATTTTTTTCTTTAAACAATCTTGACACTTTGGGAAATAACGTAAGGTGAGCCCCATTTAATAAACTCATTGCTACAACATCAACATCTTCTTCTATAGATGTTTTGACTATTTGTTCGGGAGTGCAAAATAAGCCAGAGTAAATGACTTCCATACCGGCATCTCTTAAAGCTCTGCATATTACGAGCGCACCCCTATCGTGTCCATCCAAGCCTAACTTTGTTACTAAAACTCTTATTTTTTTTGCGGTCATATCGGATTCTTGCTGATGCGTTATTGCTGAAGACATATAACTAAATAGTAATAACACAAAGGGTTTAAAAAATTTTATATCAAATAGAATTAAAACTTGGTATTCGTTTTATCTAAATGACAAATAACTTAGTTTGTTTACCGGGTTTATTGTGTTTCTTATCATATTACATTATTTTGAATTATTTCTTTCACTTTTGCATTATTTTATGACCAAACAAATGTTTTTACTATGATTTTATCCACGTAATGTTTTAAATTAAAAACGTAAAAGATGCGAATCAAAAGAAGCGCAATCCTTATTATTAATAGAGTCTTTCCTAAAATCAATATAAATTTATGAATAGGTATATTGATTCTAATTATCAACAAGTTATACAAGATCAAAACCAAGAGATTCTCTATAAATTTTCTGAAAATAAAAACTTGGAAAATTTAGAAATTACAAAATTTATTGAAAAAACAAGCACAATCGATTTACTAAAGATTTCAAATTCCATTAGAAATAAAAACAATCCTGGCATTATTACTTATTCTAGAAAAATATTCATTAATTTGATTAACCTATGTAAAGACAGCTGTTCATACTGTACTTATAAAAAAGAGCCTACCGATAACAATTCTGTTATGCTAAAACCTTCCCAGGTTCTATCTATCGCTGAAGCAGGCAAAAAACTAAGATGCACAGAGGCTTTAATTGTGACAGGTGAACGTCCAGAATTAAAATACAGGGAAGCAAAAGAGTGGTTAAATAAATTAAACTACAAAACATTGGTAGAGTTAATAGCTGATATTAGTGAAAGAATACTTCAAAAAACGGGTTTATTGCCGCATACAAATGCGGGAAGTTTAACAAAAAAGGAAATGTCAATGTTAAAATCAACAAATGTTAGTCTTGGTATGATGCTTGAAAATTCAAGTGAGTCTTTATTAAATGTGGGTGGACCTCATGAAAAGGCCCCTAGCAAAAATCCCAAGGTTAGAATTAAATCATTGATTTCTGCTGGAGAACTAAAAATTCCCGTTACCACTGGTTTGCTAATAGGCATAGGAGAAAGCTTGTTTGACGTAATTGATTCCCTGTTACTTATAAATGAATTAAATAAAAAATACGGTCATATCCAGGAGGTGATAATTCAAAACTTCGCACCAAAAGACGGAACTAGTATGGAAAATCATATTCCTCCAACAAACGATTATTTTTTAAAATGCATAGCAATTGCCAGAATATTGTTAAAGAATATGAACATACAGGTTCCACCGAATCTCAGTCCAAAAATATATGCGGGGTATATTGATGCGGGAATCAATGATTGGGGCGGAATTTCACCTTTAACGCCAGATTATGTTAACCCTGAATACCCATGGCCTACAATAGAAGACATAACAAAGGTAACTAAAATGAAAGGTTTTACCTTGCGAGCAAGATTGCCAATATATCCCGAATTCATCAATAACTATGATAAATATAACAATTTTGTGCCTAACAGTCTTAAGAAATTCATTGAAGATTTAATAGATAATTCCGGATTGGTTAAGGAGGAATATGTGAAATGAATATCGATACGATACTAAAAAATATCGATCCCGAAATTTCAAATATATTAGACAAATCATTAAGTAGTAAAGAAATTTCAATTTCTGATGCCATAAAGCTATTCAATAGCAAGGATTTGGAAATATCAATTATTTCATTGATAGCCGATGAACTGAGACGAAGGGAAAATGGGAATACCGTGACATATGTAGTTAACAGAAATATCAACTTTACAAATGTGTGCATAAAACAATGTGGGTTTTGTGCGTTTAGCAGGGATTTCAGACAAGAAGAGGGGTATATTTTGCCAATTGAAGAAATAGTTTCGAGAGCTAAAGAGGCTTGGAAATGTGGTGCAACAGAAGTATGTATTCAAGCTGGACTGCCACCGAATATGGACGGATATTTATATGTGGATATATGTAAAGCTATAAAAAAAGAATTGCCTGACATACATATCCATGCTTTTTCTCCTGAAGAAATTCTTTATGCCTCAATGAAAACAAATACCAGTGTTCATGAGTATCTAAAAATGCTAAAGGAAGTCGGCATAGGTAGTTTGCCTGGAACATCTGCTGAAATACTTGTCCAAGAGATCAGAAATAAAATATCCCCAGGCCGAATATCTGTAAAAGACTGGATTAACGTGATTACTACCGCGCATAAATTAGATATTCCTACCACATCTACTATTATGTATGGTCATTTGGAAACATATGATGATATTGTAAAACATTTGGACATTCTTAGAGAAATTCAAAAAGAAACAAATCATTTTACTGAATTTGTACCATTAAGTTTTATACACACTGAATCACCCATGTATAATTTAGGCCTGATACAGAACCTAAGAGGGGGTGCAGATGGGGCTGAGGTTTTGAAAATGCATTCAATCGCTAGAATCTTTTTTAACTTGCTAATAAAAAATATTCAGGTATCATGGGTAAAAGAGGGTCAAAAGTTGTCTCAAATTATGTTAAGCTCAGGTGCAAATGATTTAGGAGGTTGTCTGATAAATGAAAGCATATCCACTTCTGCTGGTTCCCAATATGGACAACTACTAAGACCCAAGGAAATGAGAAAAATCATTAGTTCTGTGGGTAAAATTCCAGCTCAAAGAGCATCTAATTATAAAATAATCCGCAAATTTGAAACCGAAGAGGAGGTAGAAAGTGAATCAATTCTGGATAAAATTGACCCAACCGTATTTGGTTCTTATAAGGAACTAATTACCATCAATAAGTTCAGGTACAAACACAAATGAATTATTTTATATTTGTCGTATAGTATTTTTTTTTGGTTCTGAACCTTGAACCAAAAATCTTTATATGTGTTTTTTTTAAAATAAGTTTGTTTTTAGATAAAGGCAAAAATGAATTTAAAAATGATGTATTATTAGGTTTGAGTGATCCAATACAAAAATCAATCCCCTCAAAATACCTTTATGATGATGTTGGTTCGGAATTGTTTGAAAGAATCACTCTGCAACCAGAATATTATCCCACTAGAACCGAAATACTATTACTTGATAATTATTCAAATGATCTAGTAAAAGACATATCCAAAGAGATTATTTTAATAGAATTAGGTAGCGGCAGTTCAAAAAAAACAAAGTTTTTGTTTACAGAAATAATGAAAAAACAAAACAAATTATATTATTTTCCTATAGACATATCTTTTAATTTTTTAAACTCGGTTGTCTCCAATCTTCAAAACTCTATTTCAAATGTTATCGTTAAAGGTATCCCAGATGACTATATCAATGGCATTAACCGTTGTAATAGCATTTTGTTTGAGAACAACATTGAATTTAAAAATGTATGTAGGTTTCTAGTGTTTTTAGGTTCGAGTATCGGTAATTTCGAGATTGATGATGCACGTAATTTTCTAAAGGATGTAAGACTTCAAATTGCTAATGATGATTATCTCTTGATTGGCTTTGATCTTGAAAAAGATATTTCTTTACTGGAAAATGCATATAACGATAAAGAGGGCGTTACTTCTGAGTTTAACTTAAATCTGCTCAATAGAATAAATAAAGAATTAGGGGGCAACTTCGGTATCGATAATTTTTCTCACCAATCTTTTTACAATAAAGACAAAAAAAGAATAGAAATGCACATATTATCCAATAAAAAACAACATGTTTTCATCTCTTCTTTGAATAAAGAATTTTGTTTTGAGACAGATGAGACCATTCATACGGAAAATTCTTATAAATATGGTTTAAATGATATTGATCAGATATCAAAGAAGGCGGGATTTTCAATAGAAAAGGAATTCTCTGATGAGAATAACTGGTATAAGCTGGTTCTACTAAAACCAAAATAGCAAGTTTATTTCTAACTTTTGGAGAACAATCCATACAGCATATGTGATAGTATTGAAGACATGTCATGTATTGCAAGCAAAACCCCGTTCCTTCAAATTACTTGATGATGGTGATTTCAAATATATAATAATGCATATTTTAGAACATCTATCATTTTATTAACAGGAGTTTCTATATTTTTTATTTAAAATAAGCATTATACAGAACAAGAGAAACATAAAAGAAATTATAAATTCGATAGTGACCTTGTGGCCTTTTTGATCTATAAAATGATATTAACTCTAATTTGCATACTTGATTTAAAATAAAAGGCTTGTAACATAGCAAGTTATCACGTAGACTTTCCCGTATTACAATGAGTCTATTGGAATGCTGGAAAAATTGGAAATAAATATGATGTACTGTCGTTTATGATTCAATTAGAGTTAGTTTTTGTCGATCAATGTCCTCTTTTTCTATTTTTTTGAATATTGGCTCTATGCTCTGGTTCAATGAGTGACCTTTTTCAACAGACATTTCAGATGCAGAATACCAATCTTGTTTGGATAACTCGCTATAATAACCCAACTGGTGCCAAATCTTCTCTGCAGATGAAGGTATAAACGGATACAAAAT
>JBNJLU010000091.1:0-6661 GCA_050591185.1 Candidatus Nitrosocosmicus sp. | reverse complement strand
TCAAAATCCTTAAATTTAACAATACCTTATCAAATAACAGAATCCATTATAGAGAACCAATATCGGCATTAGCCCCCACGGATGAGAACTGTTACTATTAATTACCTGAAAGTGTAGAACTCCATGCGAATCAAGCATTAATGACTATCGTTTTGATGGGAATATTACTTAAAATTATGAATTAAATAGATACAATGAGTAATCAGAATATTTGTGTGTCTAAGAATCAATGTTTAGACTTGATTAATTTTTTACGGATCAATCTCGAAATTTTACCACTACTGACATTTCACTAACGTAAATTTGTGGACGTATCTTTAGTGTGGTTATCATTCCTTCCTCTATGATATTTTTCAAAAATAAGGACCATCTGTCTCCAAGATCGTGAACAAGAGTAATTGTGAATGATCCATCATTGGATTCTATTTCATGATGTGCAAAACCTCCGTACCTGCACAAAAGCGATATGTATTCAAGAAAAGAATGTGTGTTGATTTCCTTAAACCAAAATAAAAGAAATTCTTTTGGAATTTTTTTACCGATATCTTTACCGATCCTTTCTATTTCCGAATCTTCCAATAAATCGATGACTAGTTTTAATGTTTGAGGCCTTAACAATACTCTTCCAAATCTTTCACTGTATCTGTCCCATTCCACATATTTCAACAACAGGTTATATATGAGAGAATTTACGCTGACTCTCTTAGTCTTGGCATCCTTTTGAAGTAATTGGTCCATTTCGTGAGGAATCCTAATTGTTCTGAGGATTGTTTTTTCTCTATGGGTCATAAATACTGTATTACATTGTACTACAAAAATTTTTAATACTTTTACTGTGGACGTCCAAAATTTATCTTATCTCATTTAACCGTATACAATGGATTCAGAAAAAGGAGAAAATAAGATCAAAGAGATTAAAGGGCTGGAATACTGGAAAGACAGGGATATATCTTTAAATCCTCTAGTGGGTAAATCTATAGCCATTATTGGTTATGGGCGACAAGGAAGGGCACAGGCTTGTAATCTTAAAGATTCAGGTTTGGATGTCATAATAGGATTACGCACGGATAGTAAATCAAAAGATCTGGCAATTGCAGATGGACACAAAGTAACTAGTATAGCTGAAGCATGCAGTAAAGCGGAAATTGTTCACGTCCTTATACCTGATATAGAACAAGGTAATATCTACAGTCAAGATATAGCGCCATATCTTTCTAAAAATAAAGTAATATGTTTTTCACATGGCGCTTCTATACATTGGAGATGGATTCAACCTCCATCCAATGTAGATGTCATAATGGTTGCACCAAAGGGACCGGGTCAAAAAGTTAGAGAATTGTTTACAGATGGATTTGGAATACCTTCCCTTGTTGCCGTATACCAGGATTATTCAGGCAACGCTCTAAACACGGCATTAGCGATTTCAAAGGGTATCGGAAGTAGTAGAGCCGCTGTATTTTTGACTGACTTTAAAGAGGAGACTGAGACAGATTGCTTTGGAGAACAAGTTGATCTGTGTGGGGGAGTACAGGGTTTAGTTACTAGTTCGTTTGAAACCTTGGTGAATGCAGGATATAGACCTGAAATTGCTTATTTTGAATGTTTGCATGAACTGAAAATGATTGTCGATTTGGTATCTGAGAATGGAATTGCTGGAATGTATGAACAAGTCAGCGAAACAGCTCGGTATGGTGGATTGACTAGAAGTCCGTTAATAATAGATAGTAGCACAAAGACAAGAATGCAAGAAATACTCAATGATATTCAATCAAAGAAATTTGCCAAGGAGTTGGTTGAAGTGAATACAACAAAAGAAGATGACTATTTCGACAAACTTGTAAAAGAAACACGGAATCATCCAATTGAAAAAATAGGCAATGAGCTAAGAAATATTCTATACGGATCTCCATTTTCTTCAAAACAGGGCAAAATGAAAATTATTCTAAATCCTACAAATGAAATAAACAAAAAAAAGATAGTTCAGAACTAATTAGGACTAGAATTTCTAATTAATAATGACCGTCCAATTTATTAGAATATTAGAATATTTGATTTTAAAAAGATTCATTCAATTTTCTTATTTTTTGTATATTTTTCTAAAAATTCCTTACATATTTCATCCCTAAAAATCATATTGTATTAGAACCCTATTACCACAAGGAACTTAATCCCCACGGGCCCGCGATAAATTTGACTATAATTCTGGACTCAATTACTTTGCGCCTTATATATGAATTTATTTCATATATTAACGTTGGAAATAAATAAACCTGAAAGAAATGAGACCAAGCCGAGATATTATTATACCCCTAGTTATATTAGATATCAGATTAAATCAATTTTTGATATTTTAGGAGTTAATTACATCAATATTGGAGTATATAATACTAACAATTCTATTGCAAATGTCACCGGCATCAATTTTGGCGATATCTTTAACATACCTTCATTCATTGACGTCAATCTAAATTTTGATAGAATTCAATATTTTGATCAAGATGAATTATTTTTTGTCCTTGCCCATGAATGTAGTCATGTATATCACAATCATATGCTGGGAAATATTGGTAGGATCATACTGGAAAAGATATTAAAAGGAGAAAATAATGAAAACTATCAACTAGTCGAGTCAGGAAAGGCTATCTCAGCATGGATTAATAAAATCGTTAACGATGACTTTCTCCCCATAGATGCTGCTCAAATAAAACGCATGGAATTGGAGGCGGACAAATTTGCCGTTACTAATATAACATATGATTTAAGGTCTGCTGTTCGTTGTTTACTACATTTGTGCAATAACTATACCGAAAGAGAATCTCACGTATGGGAATTATTCCAGGTGCCTTTTAATATCATGACAATGGGACAGCGAATAGAAGAGTTATTGAAAGGTTTTAAAGTATCAAGAATTTAAATAGTAAAACTGGCTCACCATAAATTTGACTATAAATTAGGATTCAAATTATTTTGCCATTTAACTCTACCAAAATATTATAATTTATCATTAATGTATTGTCAAGCTGGGCATAATCAAATTAAATAATTGATTAACGTTGGAACAGGCTATTATATAGATCTTCGCAATACTATTTTCGTGTTCAAATAAAGTCCTTACTGAAAGCCATTATCATTTTCTTAGAGTAATTAGCGAGAATGTCCGCTAGCAAGACATTCTCAAAAGAAAAAGACTCTCCTTCATGAATTATATTATTTCTTCTCTTGTAGATATAGGCAATTGTAAATAAATTATCAAACATTTGCGAAAAATTATTATCATTGTAAGCTAAATCTATTAATTTATTAAATGATAATTCTTCATTTTGTTTACAGAAGGACAATAATGGTTTCATATATCTTGCATGCCCATCAGGATTTATATAACAAAGGTCAAATTTATCAAAGATCTTATTAATGCAAATATGGTCTTTGTACATATACATTGATGAAAGAATACGAAAAAATTTTTGGACGTATACCATCACCGGAAGAACTTGAAAGTCGTATTAGAAAAGATTCTGGTCAATAATTATCTATGTAATTCTTCTGTGTATTCTTTTTTTCCATTCTTATGGTTAAGTTCACATAAATTCGACTATAAAATTGGGGTTCAATTGAAGTTTTTTATTATTAGGTTATTATTTCCCTTTTTCAATTCGATATACTTGAGAGACCTATTTTTGAAATATTTTACATATTTAGTATACCTCTTATATAAATATTTGATAAAGATTGTACATATGTATAAATTTCACTATATTACAATAGATTCGTGTAATTTATGTATTTAAGTACGTTATTGTTCGCCGTAATTATACAATTTTTAGATGTAGTAAATAACTTTAGCAATATTATTGACAATCTTTTTCTACTTTTGAAAGAAGATAAATGAATAGATTTTATTGCTTTATTTCCCTAATTCAATTTTTTATGCATTTACCCGCCAGTTTTAAGTCAACTATATCATGTTAGATTAACGAATTACAGAAAATAAATTAGAAAAAGGAAATCAGTATATCAATTTTCAGAATTAGGCAACAAAGCATATTCTTATAGAAAATATCAAACAACGTCAATCTGATTGCTTTGATCGTCTAACCTCACCACAATCAGATTGAAATTATAAGGGGTCTTATAATTGAATAATAACTTCAAACAAAGCATATTTAAGCATTCAAATAATTAAAAAGGCGCTGTTAACTTAACGATAAATCTATGGTTCGAAGATGTCCTATATCTTATATGATTGGTAAAAGAAACAGGACATCTCCATTATATATTAAATCTAATCTGTGTTTGTACTTTCTAGGCTTGTCAACTAGATATGTTGCTAGAGCAATGTTCTTCTTATACGAGGTAAAGAGAGGCCACGTTGCAATCTGGAACTGGATTCAGAAACATCATCCCCAAAAAATATTATCAAGGAGAAGGGGGATCTCAGAATTCATAATAGGTGAAGACATTGATCAAGGCCGGTTCGGAATTAATCTGGCTCTGGATCGCAATTGAGCCAAAAGACAGGCAGATTCTCGCAGCATCCATATCAAAAGAAAGAACCATGCTCATTGCAGAAAGATTTATTCTATCATTGACAAATAGGTATGGAAATCATCCAGTATCGACAGTTGGTGGTACTTGGTATCCACGGGCTTGTAAGTTCTTGAATATCGATCACCATATCCATTCCTCTTTGGAGAAAAGCATCATCGAGAGGACAATACAGTACATCAGGGACAGAACTGAAGGATTTGACGATTATTTTCCATGTAAGTTAAAGAATTGTAAACTAAAGCATGTACGGAATTGGTTGAATCTATTTGTAGATCATCATAACAGCGAGTTAAAAATGCTTAAGTGAACAGAGCCAAAGAAGGTGGCATCCTAACTTTAGCCATTTAATTAACTTGACTCATATGCTAAGGGTTTGAATTTGATCCATAGTGTTTTCCGAACTATTGTCTAGTTCTTCTCCACCAGATACATTTTCTTTATTAGTTGCAACCCACCATTGATTTCCAAATGGATCTATCACAGCTGCACATCGGTCCCCATAAAACTCATCTCTTGGTTTCCTCAAAGAGGTTGCTCCACATTCTAGTGCTTTTTGATACCTTTTATCTGCATCATCAACATACAAATAAAGTACACATGTAGTAGGCTCCCACTCTGAAGTGGAATCAGAAAGCATAACCATAGAATCCCCAATTTTAACCTCCGCATGCATTAACGATCCATCTTTTTGATTATAACGGCTAATTTCCTTTGCACCAAATGCTTGCTTAAGAAAATCTATTAGTTTTGAGGCGTCCTTAACTCTTAATAACGGAGTTATTGTATGAAATCCTTCAGGAGCAAAACCATAATTGTTTGACATAGTTATTACAATAGTTTAATCTATTTATCTTAATTCTATAAACATTTGAACAAAAGTTATATTGCTTGTACTGATTGAAAGAATTCTAATATCCAATATTATTAATAAATCTAATTTATTTCAAAAAAAAGTCTATTTAATTCACGTAAAATTTTGGCCAAGTTAATTTTCTCCATTACAATTTTAACATAATTGTATGGTCCCCTGTAACTGCAATAGAACAGCATAACAAAGTGTAACGTCTTAACTGTATAGAACCGAATTTTTAGACATCAATCTTATAAACTATGCTAGTTCATATAATATTAATAGTTATGTCAACAGATACTCCGGAGAAAACAGTGGATCTTGTAAATTCGCCTGAAGTCCAAATAATGAAAGAGGGGGAAAAAGACTTTATCGATATTGATTTTAAAAATTTAGAGAAAGGAAAATTCTATAGAGTAGAATATGAGGGTGACGTTTATGGTGTCGAGAAACAGGATGATGGCAAAATAGCCTATTATGAGGTAGTGGAGTAATAGTGACTAATGATTCCCCTGAGCCAAAACCCGTAGGAGACCTCTCCCATAGAACATTGAAGAAAATAGGCGAAATTGATCCTCAGTCATGCGATCCAAACAATAAAAAGGAAATGGATCTTCGCAGTTGGAAAAAACAAAAGTCTGAAAAATGGCAAGTATATTTGGACAGCAACACTGGTCATTTGAGGCAATTAAAACTTCGCTGATAAGAATCTACTTTTTAAATCCATTTCTTTGATTTTATATTACATGAATTATTCCAATTTTTTTTCTTAGTCTATTTCTTCAAATTTTAGGTTCATTTAAACCAAACATAGAAAACAACATATATTATAACAACACATCATCAACTTTTGCAAATCGCCTCTATAATATGACATACCTACATCCAAACTCCCCTTTATTTGCAAGCAATATGATGTATAAGAAGAATTTCTTTCTTCACAAGTAATCGAGGCATATTATATCTCCTCACAACAAACAGTGTGTTTTTACACAAGTAGGTTATAATAATAATTATGTATGAAGATCAAAAGGTAAAATGCTCCTCGTGTGGTAAAATGTTCACATCCGAAACTAATGCTACATTATGTTCCTTATGTTCAAAGGAAGTTAGTAACATGAGCTCATCTTAGTGTTGTTTAGAGGATTACAAATATAGTAATCGTGATAGCAATAGTCATAGTTTACAAAATTAACGTACTATAACCATCAAAGGAGCATTGGTCTTGGTTTATCGCATATTGTTAAAAGTGAATAAAGATTG
>JBNJLU010000090.1:0-6717 GCA_050591185.1 Candidatus Nitrosocosmicus sp. | reverse complement strand
ACGTCTGACTAATGAGCGGTTATAGGAAGGCCAGTGAATCACAAATAATTAATCAACGGAATCCCAGCTAAATAGATTGAGTTAGGCGACAAAGCAGGTTTTAGGCATATACACAAGATATAAATACAAAATATTGATATATTCTCGCATTTTTTTTCTGTATTCAATGACTGGCGCAATTAAATCTAAAATGCATATTGCGCTGTATTCCTTGTTGTTTTAGTTATTTTTTTTCTCATGGATTCCATTACGGAAACCTTTGTCTTTGGACAGCTGTGCAATATGAAATAATGTTTCTCCACCAATGTTAGCAAGTAATCAATAAAACCCGACACACCTCTTTCCATATTTTATAATTGCCCCTTATCTTTTTTATTTATTATTAACCTCTGCAACCTCTTCCATGCTTGTTTAGCGTTATAGTCCAGGTTTGGATCATGTTCTCCATTTTTTGCTTTGCCATAAGCCCTAAACTGATACTCAAAACCTCTTTGGATTCTTGCTAGCACCTCTTTTCTATCTGTTCCTACTATTACGGATTCGGTGCTGTTTGGCTGAAAGTCATAGTATATCTCCTCATCTACTATCTTGATTACCCCCATGTGAATATCTATTTTTACGGGCTTAAACTCCACCCCGTCAGTAGGGTCGGGCTTGAAAAAGAACTGAGCCAATATTTTATTTCATTTCGTTTTTTGTATGCATTATTAATATTCATATCTTTACTGGATTCTTATACTGTTGTACAATGGGGTCATTATTGCTACTGCCCATTCTGCCGCCGCCGACGACGACGCCATGAAATCAATACAAAATCATCTAACATTGACAAAAAATCCGTGTTATTTGGTAACATAAAAATGAATTGCATTTATTCTCAATAACGATTGAATGTTTTTGCGTGTTCCTTGGGACTCTCTTAAGGCAGGTGTCTATTCTTTATGTGCTTTGTTTGTGTGGAATTCGACTTTCAATAAGAACAAACCCTAAGGAACAATCTGAAATGATTAAAAATACTTGGCTTAAAAACTGGGCTAAGTGTAGTCTGCTGCGGCTTTTGCCTCTTCACCTTCTCCTTTGGCTTTATTTCTGGATTTTTTTGTGCCTCCTTTTATCTTGTCTACAGCATCTTCGATAGATTCTTTTATTTCTGACATATGCTTATTGTAATCAGAGTAGGATATAAAAAAATAGTGTTAAATGGTACAATCCATACTTGGATACTTATCTCTTAACTATTCACAGAATCCTTTAGTACTTTATACGTTTTGTTTCCTTGCAGTTGTGCAGGAAATGCAGTTTTCAAATGAAATAGGCTTTTAGCAATAAATCAACAATTTTTTTAGGCCAGGTATGCATATAGTATATTTTTGATATTTGTTTCCCTATCTGTCTCATATTGCCGACTTCAATTTGTCAATTATTGGCCAGAAAGCAGGTAAAATTGAGATAAAAAATCAAAACTCCCCTAATTAATTCAAATAAATAATTGCTGGCTAAATAAAATCCATCAATGTAGTTTGGTTTTTTTTGTATCGCTGTGCAGTTTTTTTGTTTCCACATGCATGCTTCTTCCAATCAGGTGCGGAAAACCAAAAGACATCCCCCTGCCCTTTGCTGCTTCCCTTAGGTTTTCAAGTATGGTGTTTGAGTAAAACCTGTCTACAGCCAGATTATGGCCCTGCCTGAGGGGCTCACTGAAACGGTATAGTCTGCTGTATACTTTGATACTGTTATTTTTTTCAATACCAAGCAATTCAAAAATAGTTTTCATTCTTTTCCATATGTCCGCTCTTAGCCTTAAGGTTGAACCAAAAACGTAGTGGACACCTGCCTTAAGGCCATTGTCAAGTATGGATTCGATATCCTTAGGTGAATCTGTAACAAGTGGAATTATAGGGTCTATATTTATGGCGCAGCGAATTCCAGAATCACTAAATTTTCTTTATTACCTCAAACATTGCAGAGGCAGGTGGAGTTCCAGGTTCTATTGTTCTTCTGATGCTTTCACTGCATGTTGTAATTGACCAGACCACAAAGCAATTGCCTTTGTATTGTTTATGAAGTTCCATGTCCATTGATATCAGTGTTGATTTTGTAAACACATTGTATGGGATACCGTATCTTTGCAAGACTTTAACGCATTTTCTTGTCTACTCAAACTTTAGTTCTGCCGGCTGATACGCATCCGTGACTGATGATATCATTACTGGTTCCATGGACTTTGATTTCCATGCTTTCAGTTGGTTTTCAAGAATTTCGGGTGCATTGCTTTTAACGTGTATTTTGTCAGAGTTCTGGTGACCCGACATATGTTGCATAGCAATAACCACATCTGTGATGGCACCCATGGTACAAATTTAATGTATGGCCTCTGTAGCCTATTACCGTAAAGGGGTGAAGCACCGATTTGCTGTTTTTGGTTTCAAAATCCGGTGCCTTCTTGCTGTACCAAAGACCCATTATATCAACAATTAGTTATACAATTTGCGATAATTAAATCAAATCCTGTCAAGGAGGTTTTGGGCTCTTAGTTTTGGTCTCCCATTCAACAATAAGCGTAAAACCTGAGAGAGGCGATGGTAATAAATTGGGGCTATCATATATTCTCTTGTCATATAGATGAAATCGCAATCTTCAGCATCATGACTGTGAAACCCTTTGTAGTATTTTGGCGCTTAACAGACTACTTTCAAACCCACTTTCTAGACACGATAAGCGGTGGGTGGTTATGCATTCGCAGTTGGATATTTTCTTCTTCTTCTTCTTCTTCGCTTTAACTTCCTCCTGTTTGCCGTTATAAATTAAACAAAGCCCAAGCCTTTAAGGCGACTGAATTCCCCAAAGCTGCAACGGGAGCCTGGTGTGATGAGATTTAGAAACTGCTGTCCCTCTGCTGCCATGTTTTTATCATTCATCATCTTTGCACCCACTTCCTCTAGATGCTTGCGGTCCCTATAGGATTGTATCTCCATCCATACCTCATCGTCTTGGTCGGCTGAAACGGTTTTTGATATGTTGACAAATTCCATCATATCGTCAGTACTGCCGAGCTGAAAAACCTCAAACCTCTGGACACCGTATTCCTTAAATGTATCAATAACACGGCTATTGAGCTGCACCATAGCCTCGTGATTCTTTTTAGGTGCTCTATAAATGAAGAGTAGAACAATGCCTTCATTTTCTCCATGCCTTTCTGTTACATCTGTTTGACTCATAGGCAGTACTATGATATATATGGCTTAAAAATACGTATGGGAGTAAAAGTATAGTTAGTAGCACCCTTTGCAGCGAATGGATGTGTGTTGTTTATGTGATTATACGGTGGCCTCAACAAATAAAATCTGTTTGCAAATTGGAAAAGTATGATGGTGCTTTCAGTAAAATTGCTTTATATAATGGCATTTCGTCGATACCATGTCGGGAGATGAGGGATGGTTGAATTGGGTGTGGCTATGGCAGATTATCTTGAGGAGAAGATCATTTTTTTCAACGTTTGGATTGCAATAGCTGCTATGTCTGTTTATGTGGCGAAATCAGGCTGTTTAATATAATGCTTTATGTGTAATTAAATATGGGTCATGGAAACAATGTGCTATCGCCCGCAACAAGATGTCCTATAAAAGAAGTCAATCTTTGAGTGTGTGGGTGTGTTTGTGTGTATAAATGACGCCTGATATCATAAAATGGATTTTGCATGGTGTTTTCCAATACCTATTCAGGGTCTAGCTTTGAGCATTTTCAATTTGAAATGAGGCGTCCGGCGGTCACGTTAAAAAAAAGCAATGCAACCTTCGGTTTTTGTCACAAGAAATGTGTTATATTGTCCCCCATGACCGTATTTGGCTACTGTAAAAAAAAATGCCCGAATCTTATGGGTGATGACGCAACATTAGGATTCTCGCCATAATTGCAATACCCTTTGAATTTCCCATTTCCGTTCTTTGTTTTTTGCATTGGTTCCATACTGTCATCATCATCCTTTTTCCTATTTCATTTCATCCGTGTATACTATTTCCCAAATATGCCCATCAATGTCCTCAAAACTACGTTCGTACATCCATCCATGGTCTTGTGGCTCTCTGTATTCTCTGCCTCCCGCCTCCACAACCTTGTCTATCATCTGATCAACTTTTTCCCTGCTTTCGGCAGACAACGCCACTATCATCTCTGTGTTTTTTGCAGTGTCGCAAATTTCTTTTTTAGTAAATGTTTTAAAAAATTTTTCAACCAGGAGCATTACGAATGTATCCTCACCTACTATCATGCATGTTGCATTCTCGTCGGTAAACTGGGGATCAAAACTAAATTCAAGTTTGGTAAAGAACTCTATTGCTTTATTGAGATCTTTTACTGGTAAATTCAAAAAAATTTTTGTGGTCATTGTATCAGAATGAAAATTGGGGACTATAAACACTTTGACCTGAGCAATACTGTATGCACCTCACAAAATTTGTGCAAATGGGTTCTGTTTCATGCAAACCGTATGTTGGGTCCAAAATGTTTAGGGATGGTGATAAATAAGTTGCTACCCAAGAATTCAAAACAGTAAGTCATCATATTATAAAAAAAAGTAAAGATGGCGGTTACTTTGGTGATTGGGAACTTAAAGCATACATATGCCAGAATTCTGAATAAATGATTCTCGTTTTGTAATTAAAGGAAAACAATTGGCCAAAGTCCGATTTTTGAAAGTAAGCATTAAAAATATGCAAAATCCTGAAAAAAAAGAAAAGGATTGAAAGATATTGTTGTGTTTTGTCCGTTCAAAAAAGATTGTCATAGTTTTGCTTATGTTGAGGGCATGTGTGGAAAACCATGGATTCAAATACTATGATTGTCGCCATAACCTAATCTTAACAAAATTGAAATAAAAATTATGTTTTGCATAATTGGAATAGAATAGATAGTTTCTAAATAATTTTAACCATATTCTATAATAATGATGAGATTAGTTTTAAGTGGGTTCTAGTCAAATATTAATATGCAATAGATGATTGCTAATGCATCATGCAAAGTTATTGATGATGTATATCTACAAGTAATGTAATGCCTTTTTGAAATAAGACATGTTTGTTTAGTAAAGATGATGTAAATTTGAAACCCATTTTTTGGCTTTATTTCACTTATGGATGCAAATTTTTCTTGAGATTCCATGATACTTATGATTCTTAAAAAACTATACCTTGTGCATGACTCTTTCTGAATTTTATTTGCCCTTTGACTGTTGATTTGACTGTGGTTTATCCGATTAATGCGTGTGTTTTAATACTTGATGATTAACAATACTCTATATCAGCGCTATGGAATTTTGAAAAGATTGTTGTGTGCTGTTATTCTTTTACCGCATATGACATTTCAAAAATACTGACTGGTATTTAATATGATGGGGATCGTTTATTTTAATTATATGAATTTGAAAAGTAAAATGCAATAATCAAATCAAGATGCCATTTGCTATAACCTTTGTTAAGTTTAAGAATCTTACTAGTTTGATTGTTCTGGCTGCGTGGTTATGGTTTATGGTTATAACAAACCTAAAGATGAGTATATAGAGATGCTAAAGTGTTTGATAACTACATTTGTTTTCTTTTTTGTTAATGTTTCAAGTAATCTGACACAATTTTTTAGAATAACCAATATAACCATTTGAAATCTTTGGGGAGACGTAGATTTCGAACTATATTCTCTTGCAATCATTTCCTTTACTACCCAGTAATAAGAAAATAGTATGGTATGTTATAGTCTAAGCGTTATAGTTGGATGACGTAACGTAATGTGTTTTTTTTGTTGTTTATCCTGTTTTTCTGTCTTGATATTTGTATTTGTTATATCCAGACATGGATGCTGTTGTTTTTGTCTCAAAAGAATGTCGGATTGGCTTGTTGATCTTGGCGAGGAGAACGGGCATGGAAACTCTTTGAATGCTTTGGTGATATTGGATGAAACACACCTTTATTCAAACAGGGATAAAACAGACAACCAAAAACTGAAGGACCTGAGAGCAAAGCTCCTGGACGCTGTCAGAATCATCAGAAAGTATGGTTTGGCGTGGATTTATCTGAGTGCCTCCTATCTCTCTCAATAATATCCAAAGGGGAATCATTCAGCAAATGAGGGTAGTTTTATATGGGTTTGGCCTTTCCCTTGATAGTGATCTGGTTACCCCAAAGGAAATGGTATACAATCCAAAAACAATACATCTTTACAAATCGTTTAACGACCATGCCAGTTCCTTTAGCACGCATCCAGAAAGTATTTGTTCATGACCTGGGGTTTTGTTTCACCGCTGTCGTTTTTGTGTGCTGCATTGTTCCTTAATACCTCTAAAATTTCAAGGGAGTTTACAAAAGAACACCATTTAGACAAATATATCAAAATGTTTTACACCATTTTTATGATGATTTTAGTATAAATGTATAAATTTCTTTAACTTGACCATGGGTATTTGGTAATTGGGAAGTTGTAGTTATGACTCTTTAGCAAATCAAAATAATTGCAGATTACTCTAGTATAATCTATTTTAATGATAATGTCTTTAAATAACTATTAAATTTCAAGAAAGACCAAACATAATTATATTAATTACAAGTGTTATCTGCAAACACAGCGTTTAATCTAATATTAAAACAAATCTTATATACATATTGTTACCTCTAGTATTGGTATATGTCTTCTCTTTTCTTATATAAAAAGAACCTAGAAGAATACAGTCAA
>JBNJLU010000089.1:0-6718 GCA_050591185.1 Candidatus Nitrosocosmicus sp. | reverse complement strand
TCTGTTATCCCAATGATATGAGATGTTTTAGCCTGCCTTTTTAATTCGAAACTAAAAAATTGCGGATACAATTGATATTAGAATTGAAATTGGAGCCGTTTGAAATGTTGTGTTTGAAGGAGTTTGCCTTGTTGGATATGCCTTTTGAACCAAAAGAAATGACCCATAATCACGGATTTAATTTATAAAACCTAAATGTCCGAGGCAGATTGGATATCTTGCCCTACGGATGACAATTGCATTGCCTAGTTAAATTCGGTCTCTTCTGTTTCCTGATACTTTAGGAATGTGACGATTATCGACAGCACATCCATCTCACTATCTTTTGGCCTTATCAGTTTGGCAATTTGGAGTACTTTGCGTATGTCTTTCTCGTTATTCAGTAACAGCTTTTCGGCAATCATGTTAGAAATGGATGGGGTAAAGTTGTATTTGGAACTAAGCAGGTTTTCTGATACCAAAATAAACTCCTCATCTGTGTACTCCGGTAAATAATAAGTCTGAAATCTGGAAAGTAATGGTTTGCTTAGTCTGTCTTTACTATTTGAGGTACCAAATACTATTGGGTCATTCATTTTAAACCGAATTTTATTGGATTTGAAAGTTACATTTACCTCTCCATTTTCCAGCAAACCCAATAGATTGGCTTGATCATTTTTTTTTAGTTTGTCAATTTCGTCAAACAATATGTATTTTGCATTTTTGTTTTTAGATAGTTTTTCGATTATGCCGGCGCCACTTGCATTTGATGCATCAATTGAAATGCAATTTTTTAGATTTTCCTGGATACACCTAATAAACAAAGTCTTTGATGTAGCGGGGGGCCCAACTAAAAGAACATTAACATTATGCTCGGAAACAAGAGCTCGATAGAGGTTTATCTTTAAATCGTCATAAGAGTAAACATCTTTAAATAAATTTAGTGCTTTTTCCTCGATGGTAGAACCTTGAATATTTCTGCTGAATATGTTCTGAGAGTTAAACACACCAAAAACCATATGTATGCTATAGGAATTAATGCATATAGTGTTTTTCCTTTTTCTATTGTCTTTTGTTTGTTGTTGTTATGTGGAATGTGATTTAATTCTTATTCTTATTATTATTATTATTTAATCCGTTAACCTTGTCTTCTTTGTCCGGATTGGTATTTTGTATTCTTTACTAATGCGGGTAAGAATGCCGGGAAAGATTAAACAGCCACCACGATGCAGAGAATATAAATTGAAAGAAATTCGCACTGAGATTGATATTAGAGCATCTCCTGACAAAGCATGGGTGGTACTAACCGATTTTAATATCTTTCCACAGTGGAACCCTTTTATTCGCCAAATAGACGGCTCTCCCAGTGTCGGAACAAAGCTCAAAATACATCTTATAACCTCAAGTGGAAAGAGCAGGACCTATCGACCTACGGTGACAAAGGTTGAACCCCCACATGAGCTGCGTTGGTATGGAAAATCTTTCATACCTGGGATGTTCAATGGTGAACGTATTTTTACCATAGAACCATTGAAAGCAAATCATGTGCGCTTTGTACATGTTGAGATCTTTACTGGTTTTATAGTATCTCTTGCAGGCGATCGTTTGGATAAAGATATGTGCAAAAGTTTTGCGATGATGAATGAGGCCTTTAAGGAAAAGGTTGAGCAAGCGCCATTTAGTTGAGGCATGACCATAATTTTGATATTGTCTTTCAGCCTGTTTCATTGAAGGCAATAAGATCTTAAACCTATTCGGATGATATTGTCAGTGTAATGCTAAATATAGTCGATGAAAAGGTAGCTACACAGCAGATAGGCAGATATATTATGTGCCCCCAAACTAATAATGCCGAAAAGTAACAGTGGAGCCTAGATGGAGCAAAGGGACATGGCAAGAACTCAATGCGGTTAACTTAACTATGGTGACATCAATTATAAGAAAACTAAACACGAGGCTGTTTCATATCCATATCTTTCAATATTCTGAATCATGCAATATTTTCTCCATGACTATATTGCTGCTGCTTAGTTGATCGTTTAGATCTATTTTCTGACATGTGATTTGTGATAAGATTGTTATTGGTTATATGGATGGACTTTTGATTTGCAACATACTTTTTCCTCTGATGAAATAATGAAACATGTATATGCTTTGGGTTATACTGTAACTTTAAGTAAAACTGCATATGGGAATAACTGTGACCAGTTGCCTTTAGCTATTCCAAAGGAATTTGCCATTGATCTAATAAAGCCAAGTTTTGATATCCTTATTGGAAAATGGTGGTGTGGTATTGGATACCCTTTATTTATTGAATTTATACCGTGTTCTCTTAAACTATGGTGTAATTGGTCACATTATCTTTAGTTTTATTGTAGGGAACTTGTTTCCTCGTTTAGCTAAATTGGTGAACCCGAGTCTGCACCCACTAAGCATTCTGATTTTACCTCGCATATCTATATTCTTATGCCCTGAGACAGAAAGGCTATGGATGCGAATTCTTTATGTTGCGCTTTTCGCAAGTCACCTTATGCCTGGTGTTATGGTGGAATTTATGTCTCTGTAAAATGCGTAGATGAATCATAAATCTCTGCAACAACAAAATTATTTAAAGTTATTATACCTTAAGCCATTGTTGCAGTTTCCGGAAGAAACATTATAGCATAGGCAGCCATCTTTTGTTCTTGTATCGTAAAAGGAAATGGGGTAGACAGGTGAATTCCCCTCGCTATTTGGTATTAGTGAATCATATGGAAAATACACTATGGATTGAGAACCATTTGCAGTAGCTTCTTTACCATACATAAGTTGAGATATTTCTACTTGGTATCTTATAGGGTATGGAGAATTACTGCTTTGTTGCCTAATTCTGAAAATCGTTTTTTGATGATTCTTTTTTAACATCCTAATTCGGAATCCGTCATCCACCAACACCTAGTTTAACTGAAAAAGTCAAGTGTGAACGGAAAATTGAATTAGGCAACAAAGCAAGAATTACCTGTTTTATTCCACCATTCTATTCCGGTAAACTGGTTTCCTCCCTCAAATACGAATTTTGCATTGCCGCTAAAACTTAGCTTAAATCCCTCCACCTGTCCGGTAGTTTTATCCTCCAATACATAACTAACCGAGTTCATTTCGGCATTGAGGATTATCTGACGCATATATGAGTGACCCTCTAACGGTTGAATGTTTTTAAACTGATGTTGATTTACGCCATTAAATATTGCGTCAAATTTGCCCTCATTGTTAAATGAGCAAATTAGGTTTAATTCCACTGCAATATTTTGCCTATTGAAAAGCTCAAGCAAATAAAGCATCCATGACTTGTCTGGTATTTGGTTTCCAAGATCTGAATCCAGGGTAATGATGTCGGATGCCGCAACCACGCCTTTTGGAAAGGTAACTTGACTTTTTTTGTTGATAATGCGGCAAAAAGAGCCCACCCAAAAATGCATTTACCATTAGAAAAGCTTGATGGGTATTTATCGTTGCCCTGAGAAAACCATTTTATAATCTGTCACTTTGTTAAAACAATGCAGTTATGATTGCCGTTGTTGTGTGGTTCACCCAATGCATGCTCCATTCACCTTCCAAAATTACAATTCACTGCGCGTTTTTTATGGAAAAAAAACCTTTCTAATGGCAAACCTTTTGCGTTATTATGATTTGCCTTAAAACCTGGCAAAACAACGCATGGAATATCGTTGGCGGAATAATCGGGTTAACTTTGCTGATGTGTTTGGCCATAGCCTTGGAGCCGCAATTATTTTCTTTTACTCAACCAACAAACAATAATGGCACCAATCAAAATGAAACTACAGAGGGAGTATTTGATGCCAGTTCAAATCCTTACGGATTAACCTTTGCAGAATGGACCGCAAAGTGGTGGCAATGGGCTTATTCCATACCAAAAGATATCCATCCCGCATATGATGACACTGGAAGATATTGTACAGTAAACCAAAAAGGTCCAGTATGGTTCCTTCCTGGCTCTTTTGGAAACGATGTAATAAGGCAATGTACTGTGCCGTCAGACAAATCCATCCTATTTCCCATATTAAATTCTGAATGCAATTTTGCAGCGTTCCCAAACTTAAAGAACGAAAAGCAATTGAGACAATGCGCTAAAGAAATCCCGGATTCGGTAATTCAGCTAAAGGCAAGTGTTGACGGAAAAAATGTTACAAATTTGGAGGCATATAGAGTCCAATCGCCTTTGTTTAACTTTACACTGACTGAAAACAACATTGCAGATTTGCCTCCTAAAACAACACAGGCGGTTTCAGAAGGCAACTGGGTCTTTTTGAAACCGCTTTCAGAAGGTGAGCATTCGATTTCTTTTGAGGGTGGTTTAAGGAATGCTTCCAATGCTGAAACCGATGGAAGTGGGTATGCATTTGCAGTCCCCTATGGTTGGGACAACAACGTTATCTATCATTTGACAACAACGGAGGAGCTCAGTGATAGGTCAGGTCATTCGTTATTCTCATTTAACCAAACTGGTGCCCAAAATGCAACTAAATCTAAAAACAACCCAGGGAAATGGCTATAATACTAATGATCTTTACCTTTTGGCAGATAGCATTGAGAATAGATTGGAAAAGGCATCTGCATTTCTCAAACTAACTGGCAAACTGCCCGAGATGCGACAACACCTCTTTTTTTTCAAGTCATTTTAACATATAAGCCAATGGAATACCTTCACATGCCGATATGGAGAAAAGGCAAATCGCAAAGTATTTGCTATCAGAATACCCTGAAGACATTGTTTCTGTGTTGTTTCTTATGCCAAATGGTACTGTCTACATGTTAGAACCGTATGAACGCCAACTAAACCTCGCCACATCCGATTTATCTTTTAGATCTAATTACATAGGTGCAATAAACACCGAGGATGCCTTTCTAGGCAATGTTATTACCTCTGCCTCCTCCGGACTCAAACAAGCCCAGTTGGCGGTTCCTGTGTTTGGTTCGGAAGATAACAGCACTCTGTCCCTAAAGGGAATTCTGGCCGCTGGATTGAACTTTGAAGTCTTTAATGAAATGCTACAGCAGGCCCTTAGCTTAGCCAACCAAGATGAAAGGATTTTGCTTTTAGATGGAAACGGTGTAAAAGTAGCAGACTCAAACAGGGAATTGTCATACAAAAATGAATCATTTGCTAATTTGCAAGGTTTCAAAAACGCCATTAATGGACAGTCAGGTTCCATTACCGAAACAGTTGACGGCGCCGAAAGAAGCGTCTCATACCATCCTGTTGATGCAGTTTCAAATACCTGGGCCGTTCTTTTCCTTCAAAATAATGGCGATGCTGCTGCTGCTAGTTCGGCAGATACCTTTTCACCTGCCGTCACTTGATTTGCCAAAACAAAAACAATGACATGAGGAAATAACAGTGGATAAAAATATGCGTCGATGCCAAAACCTGCACCTGTTAGTCATCCAAGACAACCAACCCATCCCCACAACCAGAGGTAATGTTTACCACTCTGAGATATCCTTTTTAAATTTCTAATGTGGTAACATGATTAAATTAACTGCCGACCAACACACATAATAGTTTGAGTATTTGATGACAATCTGTATTACTGTTTTGATTATTGTGGATAATGGCCATATTGTACGGCAAAACCAGCAACCCTTATCTAGCCATTCTCAAAAATCATGGGTTTTACAAAAAAATCACAGCTCTGTTCTTTTTTTATTTGTTTATTGTATTTATTCCCAAAGTTCGGGTTTGCCATAGTAAAAGAATCCTCCGCTGGGGCCATTAAATGGTAAAGTGGATGCCCACACAATGCCTCTTGCACCTTCCTCTACCGGACGTCCTCCGTGATCGACCGTATCTGTTTCGACCCAACCAGGGTCAACTGAATTAACCAAAATGCCGGTTCCACTTAGCTCCGATTACAACTTCTGGTCAATGCATTTAACGCTACCTTGGAAATGCCTTATGCAGGTGTCCAACTCCCCATATGATGCAATGAACCTGCACACTTGATACATTTACAATATGACCATATCAATTCTTCTTCATGAGTAGATTAATGCTTGGCAGTGACCATGGGTTACAAAATTGGTAATTAGCGCTATACTAGCCATCTCCAGGACTGCGTTAACGACAGATTGATTTGTATCATATAAAATTGCGCATTGTTAACCCAAACATCCAAGCGGCCGAATTGTTGTCCTATTATCCATCTACCTCCTTGATACTGTATTTACCCGAAACATTGAGTTGATAAAATACAACATCCAATCCATTGACGGTTATCTTTTTGGTGACTATATCACCTTTTGAAGTATCAAGTGAGGTTAGCAGAAAGGTTGAGCCCAATTGCGAAAACTGTCTGCAGGTTTCAACTACTGTGCCCCTGTTTGGTCTGTTACCACTGCAATTTTTTTATTCGTTCTTTGTTTTTTCATAGATAACAGGCAACAACCCTATTTGATATTAGGGTAATATGACTGTGGAAAGGGGTTGATTTCGATTATTTTTTTTGCCTGCCAATCAACATGCAGCACTGACTGACATGTTGATTGAAGGTAACAACATTGACTTTGAATAAAAATGGGTGATCATTTATTGAAAAAGTTGGACGAAAGTAAACTGTGTTACATATTGAGGATTCCTTTCTAATATATACTAAACATCATTAATTCGTAGATCTAAGAAGATACTTTTTGATATCGAGATTGAATCGTCTTGTCCTATAGTAATGGGATATTGCCTGCT
>JBNJLU010000088.1:0-6835 GCA_050591185.1 Candidatus Nitrosocosmicus sp. | reverse complement strand
GGCCATGCAAAAAATATCACCAATAGTAAATTCCATAAAAGAACAAGGTTTCAATGTGAAGGAACTTGAATTAGACACAGAAAAAAATGAATAATTGACATAATATAGTCGATTTTTTTTATATTTTCTGGTTTTTACGACACTAATCTTTTGACTAAATGATACTATAGTTTGTCAGATACTCGTAGCAAAAGATGTTAGATTAGTCGTAGTCTTCATGTCTGATTTTATAGTATTTTTCTTGCTAAATAAATCAATTAATAAATTAATTTGAATGAAAACTAGTATTAGTTTCTGTTTTTGTGGAAAATTATAGATTCAGTTTTCTATATCTAACCTATATATCATATAGGCAGGTTAGTACATAGTGATTATTGAATTTGAATGCTAGAGATTTAATGTCAACGCAGATTGTTGTAGCAAAAGAAAACACTAATGCCGAACAAATTAGTTCAAAGCTGCTTGCTGGCGAATTCAACGGTTTGCCAGTGGTGGATGATAATGATTATGTTGTTGGTATTGTGACTGCCATTGATATACTAAAAGCTATACAGAGTGGCCATAAGCTAAATGCCATGGTGGCAAAAGACCGGGATTATAGTTTAGATAATTCTGAATCATACTCAAATACGCCTTTTGAGGATCTGGGAACATTGGATTCACCATCCGATGACCCTTTCTTCTCCAGCGGGGGTGATGACTTTTCACAATCGCCTTTTGGGGATTTATTTGGTGGATGACCCAATCCTCCTTTCTTTTTAGCAAAGGATCTAAAAACAACTAATTGTTATTTGTGATTATGATATCTTGTTTTTTAAATGAAAATGTAGATATGTTATTATAAATTGTTTTAGTATTCCTTTTATATGGATAATCAAGCAGACGGCAGCAGCAGCAGTGATAACACTGAAATTAGATTGTCAAAAGATGACTCAAACCTTAACCATTCCTTTTCCCAAGGTGAAGAAATAGCAAAAACAATTCCATTGTTTGCAGAAAACTTTGACGTTACAAAAAAAACCGAAGAAACACAATTAGTCCTGGCAAAAAAATGGGTGGACTCAACAAAAAAAATCGAGATACCCATAAAATATGAGGATATTCTGATCAACGGAAAAGAGTTTGATCACTACAGTGAGAAGGAAATAACGGAAATCCTTTCAAAAATAAAGGACAAAATAACCCATGTTTTTTCACACGCTGAGGATAAAGAAAACGGAAAGGAAGGGGGTGGCCCTAGTGGTGGTGGCGGGAATCCACACAGCAGCTGCAGCAGCAGCCCCACCGCATCACCAAGTGATATAGAGGTTCGCGAATATAGCGGGCAATCAGCAGATGTGGAAGCAACCAAAGATCAAAGCAATGCAACCCATGGTAGAAAACCGGTGCCTTTATCCATTGGTGGCGAAAATGACAACAGCGTTCCATATGAGGAAAAAGGCGACAGCATTGTCATACCATTGTGGGGCGAGGAAATAGTGATAGACAAAAGGATGGTGAAACTTGGTGAAATTGTCGTAAAAAAATACGAAGGCATCGAGAAGAGGAAAATAGATGTGGATGTCAAAACGGAAAAGCTGACTATAAAGTATCCAGATAAACGCAAGGAGGAAATAATATAAAAGTTATATTTTAATTATATATTTTGTTATTTGAATATGATAGAAATGTCTGATGGTAATAATTTAGATAATAACATTGATTGGAACACCGTGTTAAAAAAAGAGGCAATAGGAACTGGTGGTGTGGATTTAGGTGAAGTCTACGGGGTGGGGGACGCATACATTATAACGCAAAAAGGGTTGTCAGATAAGAAATGGTATCATATACCAAAGTCATCGGCAGAAAGCTTTGACGGAAATGTGCTTCGTTTAAAGGTTAACGAAAGTGACCTGTTAAGTTTTGAAAAAACTGAAGACCAGGAAATCAAAGATAACTCTTCCCCTACAAGTAATTTATCCGATATGCCAAAAGAAACGGAAACAACAGTTCCTTTGATGGGAGAAAACCTTGAAGTTGTCAAACATGTTACAGAAGATGATATACATATAACAAAAGAACCGATAAGGGAAACAAAAACTGTTGAGATTGAGCTAACCCGCGAAGAGATTTCAATCGAAAGAAGACCTGTTAAAAAGGATTCCTATTCTAGTCTAACGTCGATGCAACCCTCTGAACAAAACTCTGACGCATCACCGATAGATGGGCCCGTAGAAACCAGAACCGTAATATCAATTCCATTAAAAAGAGAGGAACCTGTAATTACAAAAACCCCGTATGTTAAAGAGGAAATTGTCGTAAAAAAGAAACCTGTTTCAGAAACAAAGTCAATTACTGAAGATATGACTTATGAAAGGGCAAAATATGACAATAAAGACGATCTTGTAGAAAACACATAATATGGATGCCTATTGATTATATCCAAAATATTTTTGTGTATCACAAAGATACTAGAAAAAGGATTTGTATATAATAGGGGATCAAATGAACCCTATTTGCCAAATCAGGGCATTCTGATTCGTGTCCATTTAGATACCCAAAAATAGTAATAGCCTTGCTCTATTTCCAATCTAGTGCAAACAACAAGAGTATGCACATCACATCGGATGGTGTTCCTGATGGAATAATATTGGATGCTCCAAATAACGTTAAACAAGGGCAAAAAAATGCTTCTTCTCTTAACATGTGATAGGAAAGAACCCCTTTGTTTCATGTGTGTCTATACCATTATACAATTAGGCTAACCAATAACAACAAAACTAATTGGTAGATTGGTTGAAAACAGTAAAGATAACGATGGTTAATAAAACACAGTCTTATGAGACGACAAAATGGCTGTTTTCTTTCCTGTTGTTTGGCTTGTTTTAATAAATGGGATTCGGATTTATGGACACTTCATTGATATAATTATGTTTTTTCTGGCAAAAATATTTGCAAGTATATTCGGATGCTTGTGAAGAAGGGCAAATATAAAAAATTATGATGGGTGTCTTTTAACTTATGCCACTAGGATTTCATAAGCATATTGAAGTCGTAGTCAAATGATTTAAGATTAAAACACTTGAAAATCTTCCTGGATTATAGCTACAAGATGCTGCTGCATCTGCCTGTTGTTATGATATTAATGCGCCATTTGTTGTTGTCATAATATGCGTTACTTTTAAAATGGGTATTATTACCTGTGTGTCGGAGTGTTTTCTGTACATTATGTCGTTATAGGGAATTCAATTCATTTATTTCTATACAGGATAAAAAGTTAATGGGAATCTAAGGCCTTCGGGGGGATTTGAACCCCCCTCAAGCGGTTTCAACCGCCCTAATATGACGTCCACAGCCGCCTATACTAACCAGGCTATACTACGAAGGCCACGATTTTAAAAGTAAATATTTCACATTAATATATAATTGTTTTAAAGTAGCATGTGGTTATGTGTGTATTGTCGTTTTTATGATAATGATAGGTTAAAATGAATATTTTTTTGTTTTTAAAACTTATATTTGTATCCGTTGTCATAAATTAAATGAGCTGTTCAGGTGAAGTATATTCCCATGAGATGTCTCCAGATGATAACCTAATTCAAATCACTCCTTCAGTAAAAAAAAAGTTAAACAAGGCAAAATATGGGGTCTTTAATCATTCTGCCGTCGAATTGTGTCACTGGACAAAGAAATCCTTTTCAGATGAAGCTACTTGCTACAAACACAAATTTTATGGAATTTCCACTCACCGGTGCATGGAGATGACTCCATGTGCAATGAACTGCGAAAACAGGTGTGTCTATTGTTGGAGGCCTACCGAATTCTATGACACTCTGGAAATGCCTTCCCATTTGGTTGATGGCCCGGAATTGATTGTCCATGCCCTTTTGGAGGAGCGCAGAAAGCTGATATCCGGGTTTTATGGCAAAAGAATAGTCAATACTGCGAAGTTGGATGAATCCCTCTTTCCCGAGCATTATGCTATTTCCCTTTCAGGTGAGCCAACGATGTACCCTAAACTGCCTGAACTCATAAAATACCTAAAAAAGCTAAGGGCGACAAAATCTATTTTCCTGGTAACAAATGGCCAGGAGCCAGATATGTTGCATAGGCTGCAGGATGAGGATGCCCTGCCAACCCAAATTTACCTGTCCACAAACGCTTCCAACAAGAATATGTTTTACAAAATAAATGGCCCAAGGCACAAAGACGCGTGGGAGCGATATCTAAAAAGCCTGGAGTTTATTTCGACTGCAAAAACAAGAACAGTCCTGCGGGTGACCCTGATACGCAATTTTAACGATAGTGAGAAACATTATTCGGAATTTGCTAATTTGATGGAAAAAGGCTCGCCTCATTTTATTGAGTTAAAATCATACATGCACATTGGAATGTCTATCAATAGGTTGGAGGCATCCAATATGCTGGAAATGGATGAGGTCAGGAAATTCTCGCAGGGCATCAGCAAGCATATGTTGGGATATTCGACAATGGATGAAAGCGTAATTTCAAGGATAGTTGTATTGCAAAATGCTAAACGTCCGGTGTCACGCTGGGTTGAAAACTATGCGTTAAATCCTAGTAATAATAACTAGCCCAACCGATTCTTCATTTACCTTCTTTACCTTCTTTTTATTCTGCCTCTACTGTCTATGCCGTCTGCATCTAATTGTTATGGTGATTGTATTTTAGTTTGTACCACTTTAAAAATTGCCTAAATGCTTTTGATCTATGGGATATGTCGTTTTTCCTTTGAAGGTTTATCTCGCCGTATGTTAAATCTTCATTTTCAGGCTTAAAAATAGGGTCAAATCCCCAACCTGACGGGAAAATCTCCGTGGCTATGTGACCAGCTGTTTCACCGCCAAATGACTCAATGGTGTTTCCGTCAAAAAAGGAGAAAACGGACAGGAAACGTGCCCTTCTCTTCTCATTGTTAGCAAGCAAATTCAGGATCCCTTTGTTTCCTATGGTTTTAAATGCAAAAGACGAATACACTCCGGGGAATCCATTTAAATCATCTATAAACAAACCGTCATCCTCTACAATAACTGGCCTTTTTATGATGTCAAAGGCCTTTTTGGCTTTATCCTCTGCAACTTCCATTATTGAATCTGATTGTATCTCCTTGATTGAAGGACTTGAAAACAGGATTTTGACATTTTCCTTGTTTTCCTTGTTTTCCATCTCAAAAAGACTTTGTATCTCTAAAAACTTGTTTTCATTACTGCTGGCAAAATACACAAATGTCATCTTTATATTCTTTCTGTATAAAAATTCGGAGCCTATTTTTTCTTATTGGTATGTGTGTGTGTTATTGTTTTTCCAAATTATGTTGAAAAGTGAAAATGTTGTGCCATATAACAAAGTTATAAATTTATATTTTGAAAAGATTTAGACATACTAGTTTTTGAACATCGAAAATCTTTTAACAATGTTATTTTGGCTTGGGGAATTAAGCCTTGCTAGCTGGGTATTGGCATATGGGGCCGAACACCTTTCCGTTAAATTTGGGGCAAAATTTGTTGGAAGAACTTTGTTAAGTGTTGCCACCACTCTTCCGGAAATTGCTATTGTTGTATATGCGTCATCTGTAGGTCTCTATGAGGTTGCCATTGGTGCGGGACTTGGAAGCAATATTTTGATGATGACACTTGGACTGTCAATAATGCTCATAATAGCCACCACTAGGCTTTCAAAAGCCCCGTTAAAACAGTTGGATGTAAGCACATTTAAGTTAGACAAAATATTTCTTTTGGTTTCAGCACTAATAAGTGCAATTTTGTTAATCGATGGCTATAACTTTATAGACGGTATTGTTTTTGTTGGCATGTTCATTGGCTATATCTTGACTGCGTTGTTTGAGATGCAAAAAGAGAAACGAGCAAATAAGCTTAATGTTGTCGCAGATGCATCTCCTCCTGTTGCCCCTGCTGATCCTGCTAATGCCTCCGCTGCCGCTGCCGGTACACCATCCTCTTCCTCCTATGTTTCTTCTGAACACCATCCTGTAGTTGGCAGGTCTGAAATGGCAAAAGCTGCATTGGCATTTTTAATCGGTACTTTGGGTATAGTTTTCGGTGCTAGTCCGTTTATTTCATCCTTGCAATCATTTTCGATAGATGTTGGTATTTCCACAATTGTTTTGGCTGTAATCATCAGTCCAATCGCAGGGGAGATGCCGGAGAAAATTTCGATGATGATTTTGGCAAGAAAAGGTGCCGCCGGTGCGTCAATTGCTATAGCAAATGTTTTGGGCTCAAAAGTACTAAACAACTCTCTTTTGCTGGGTGTAGCAATATTTGCTGCAATGTACCATGGGGGATTTTACACAACAATTGTAAACAGCCCCATGCTGTGGTTTCAGATGATGTTGGCTACATCCATCACCTTAATAGCTTTAGTCCCATTGTTTAGAAAGACAATAGGAATTCGAGTAGGGATGTTTTTGTTGGCTCTGTATATCATAAGTATAGTCCTTCAGTTCTTTATGCCGGGTGAGATTAACGTCCATTAGGATTTTTATTATGCCTAACATTTTATTGCCAAATAATGCAATGTCATTTTTTATCATTATTCACAAAAAAAATATGGCATTTACGTAAAGTTACCTGATGAGTTCAAATACGTCAATATGTAAATCTTAAAAAACAACCTTGTTCTATTATTTGTGATGAATTTTAATAAGTGTGCTTTAGCAATGTTTGCATTTGCAGGCGTTATCTCTTTGGTGATGGGCACCGCTGGTGGTTCATTTGCCCAGGAAAACCAAACAACATCATTATCTGCCTCCCAGGGAACCGATAACCTCTCATCAACATCATTTTCAGCTTCTAATTTAACAACAGCCGGCAAC
>JBNJLU010000087.1:0-6850 GCA_050591185.1 Candidatus Nitrosocosmicus sp. | reverse complement strand
GACTGGTAAACTATAGAATAATGAATCCTGCTTAGTTATAGAGAACCATTGTACCATAAAAGATTGTTAATCTGTTCTAATTACGCAAGAGATCTAATGAAATTATAATTGTTTTAGACAAAATCAATATAAACGACAAGCCAATTGATAACTTTGATTTCAATGATATCATAAACTATCCTATGCACATTGTGGACTGCTTTAAACACAATTACAAGTTTGGATTCAAATTGTATATGTGGATATTGAAATTTCGAGAAGAGATCTACCACACAATCAGAGATCTTTTTGCAGGAGACATGTTAAGAGGGTTCTGCAAAATGGGTTATTGAAAAACTGTTGTAACCCATGACAAAAGAAACTCCAAAGGCAGACATCAAGCATTGCACTACGTAACACCACATTATAACAAGGAGACACTTATAGCATTAGGGTAAAGTCCTATCGGATGCCGACCATAAAAACCAGGTTTGATTTACTTTTCTAAACGGCATTTATGGCTATAAGAAGAAATTTGCCACACCATTTTAAAAACAGCCGTGTTTAAATATTGAAGACAAAAAATATGATTTTTCATGTTCTTTTTTATTGTATCATAAGCCATACAATGCTTTAACACAGTGTTTTTACCATCTGTGTTCCTATCCCATATGAGAGAATTCAAAAGGCGGAGCTACCTGTATGTCACCATCATGTCCTTTGCCATTTCATGGCTTGTGCATGGGATAACATCATACAATCAATTTGTATCTGAACAGAAGGAGCATGGATAAACATTTGAGATAAATGCTTTTTGGAATGAATTCTTAAGGCAGACGGCAGAAAATTGGCAATCAGAGTTCCTACAGTTAGCTTGGCAGATAGGGGGGCTCACGATATTATTTGCAGTTGCATCACCGCAGGACCGCTTAGGTGACCAAAGGAAAGAAAAAATGCCGGAGAAACTATTGGAGTCAAAAATGAGCAAAGAACAATACGAAAACTTGGGCAAAGCTAGGGGAAAATATCCTGAAAAGTAATAGCAATCCAGTAAATTCACCATCCTCATAGAACCAAACTAATAAGATTTTTGATTCCTTTTTGTAATTGGCCATACGTGTGTTTTGTTTTGACGTTGAATACGAGGGTTTTGTGAACATCCGACATAAGCATCATAACACCAAATCAAGAAGAGGTTAAAAGCCGCTTTTAACATTTCATGTCCATTAGCAACTAGTTGGATAAAGAGCAGGTTATGGAAAGAGCATACGATGGTACATTATTGGAATTTGGAGTATCCCCAAAATCATATGAGTCTTTTAACCAGGATTTCTCGGTATATCCCAATACATTGTGTGAACTTTATCGCATATTGGACATGTGGCGGAGGTTATTAACGTTTTTGCCTTTTCATGTGTTGGATTTTTCCCATGCAAGTTAAATTCAGTATATGGCAGATCTGGGGTTATAGCCCAAAAATCACCCCCTTCACTTTTACAATTAAGGCATTGTACCCTTACTGGAATAGGTTCGGAATTAACCATCGACATACATGTGATTATGAAATTTAATATCTAAGTTTTTCTTAAATGCAATACCCTAATCCAGTTAACACAACCGTTTTTCAGGTATATTGTATAATATAAGGTGTACCGAGCAATATAGTTTTTAGTTCTGTTTCATAATCAGGTGTTTTATTCCATTGGTGCAAAATGGTGTTTATTTTTGGGTGGCAAGTTATGAGTCTATCCAAGTGTTTTTCTGACTTCGACAACTAAGGCCATTGTCTCATCGTCAATAGAAATATCATTTTCCTTACATCTTCTAATAGGCAAGTCTTGATTAAAAATTGTGAGGAGTGTCTAAACACTGCTCATTCAATCCTCAATTTTTAAAATTTCACCTACCATTGGATTGCATGTATACATTTTTTCTCTTTCGCTTGTCCCATTGTTTAAGTATCCTTGAAGTCTTTCAGGTTTTGCAGCCCATCTCATCGAATTGTTTAACATTTTGGATTCTAACGGTTCGTATATTTTCCATTTGCTTCTTTTGTGCTATCAAAAATATTGTATTTCATAAATGATGTAGCCTCACATTCGCAAAACCAATCCCTTGGTGAATCAGGACAAAAACTATTTGTTCATGTTTGGAGTAGTAGATGTCGTTTTAACCAAAACCTCTTGCTAGTTCATCAATCCTTGATGTCTCAAATTTTCAATATTTTCATTCTTTTTCTTTTTTTGGTTGTCTTTTTTTTTTTGCAACAGAACAACGGTAAAAAACTTTCTATCGGATTGCGTTAGATTATGCGTTGGCGCACTATATAATATTTAAATAAGGATCAGACGAAGATATACTTAAGGTAAATTATTAAACATTTGGTAGCCCATGTGCTACAGGCGTTCTCCAGCAGAAATGTAACACCAACAATATAATACGATGAACTCTTATATAACAGGTTTAGTTTGATGGGTGTTTTGAATCTGCGTAGTTTTTCCAGTATGTTTTTTCCACACGCCAATCCGAGCATCAAAAGAAAAACACATCAACTGAAGAAACCCCCACAACTGTTTTAATAACGCGGATTGTTTTAACCGAACCGGGTACGGTATAATCTTACAACCCCAAAACAACGCCCAAAGAGTGAACAGAATCCTGGTTTATGATAAAAAGATGTTCGCATTTTCGATAAATTATATCTATTGTGCAAGTATAAAATTTAGAGCAAGATATAACATTTGGATATGGTCTACCAAGTGACTCGGTTTGGGCCTGTATGACTATAGTTTGGGTTTAACCACTCAATAAAGCTGGCATAATTCAAAGAACGCACATCATCAAGGTAGTTTGAAAGAATCTTGATGAATCTAAAGCCATTGGCAAGTTCAAAAGAAAGAACCGGATCATGCATTTTACCCCCTATTACTTTAGATGCATACTCGGATGCGGAAAGAGGGTTTGCATATTCGCAGTAATTGTATAGCCTTCCACCAGATATCATTCTTCTCAAATTCAGTTGCATGGTCAGTTGTTTTCTTGCGTCATAAAGCATACTGCCTATTCCCTCATGCCTGTACCTTGGGTGTGTGGATATGTCTGCCCCATATAGACTGTCTCCATTGGGATTATGATTGTGAACATTCCATCTGCCGTAATCTCTTTCCATGTGTGGTCTGCATACTCTGAATCAAGGGTAACTATTAGGGTGCTCGCGGAACCAACTACAGTTCCATCTGGCTCCACAGCGACAAATTGTCCCCCCTGGGAATACGTCAAGATGGCTTAATAGTTCCTCTTCATGTCAAATGTTTCCATATTTTGCAAGAAGTGGAAAGGACTCTTTTTGCAAAGTCACTATTTTAGGCATGTCCTCTTTTTTTGTGTTTCTGACTTTTACTCCTATCTGGTGTGGATGTAAAGAATCGATAGCCAATGTATGAGATATCAACACCGGTATTGATTATAAACATAAAGTTGGAATTTAAACTCCATATTTCTGCCCATATAAACGGTGTAATACTTGTCTTAATATAAAAAAAGGAAAGGACCAAAATCTCTTTTAGGGTATGGAAGAAGTTGTAAATGAGATCAGCAAATTAATTAGCACATCTATTAATCCCATAAGATGCCTACCAAAAGAGTATAGCATGAAAAAGACTAATCCCTGGCGCTATACGGGAGAATGCTGTTGCTGCTTCTTTTGCTGCCGCAATCATCGTGGTGAAAATGGTTGTGTCAACATCCACTTAATGTTGTTTTGGCGCATCCATTTTCCAATATAATAATCCGTTCCTTGTTCACTTGGATAAATAAAGATTAGATTTACAGAAAAGTGTTCACAGAGTTACATGTTTAGTTTTATTAGAACCAAGTATGCTACTTTTCATAACACTAAATTACAATATAAATAAACAACATCCTTGCATGGTTATTATGGGTTCTAAATTCCATATAATACCAATACTTATATGGTGTGTTAACCATTAGATAGTGATGACATTTAAATCAGATAACTCAACAACAAATTCAACCAGCAGCAAAAACAGCAACGATGCAGGCTTCTCAAAATACACCTATGAAACTAAATCAAATAACAACAACAACCAAAACTGCCAAAACTCTAATGATATGAGTGAGTCAATAAACAGGTCACTTGACCAAACCAAAGACCAAATCAACAGGTCAATAGAGGAGTCAAGAAACCAAATCCCACGTTACAACAACATCGTCAACAGTTACCAGGAGCAATCACTCCAAACAGCCAAAGAGATCTCAGAGGAATATATCGAGTCTCAAAAAGCAGTGATTAACTCACTCCAATCAGCATGGAGGCCATACCGTGAAATCTATACCAGTTTAATCAACAGCTTTGCGTCCTCAGATTCCATGACCCAAACATACACAAAGTTTGTCAGCAACTTTGCAGACAACGCGGTTTCAGCAATAAGACTGACAAACAACATGATATTCTCAAACCTTGACTCCATGAAATCAACCATGCAGCAAGCAAGAGACAACGCAAAACAACTCTCAAACCTCAACGTAAACGCAGCAAGAACATTTGAAAACAATTCAAGACAAATAGCATCAGCAGTCTCAGAAGCCAACTCAAACAACAACAGCAACAGCAACAACAAAAAAGCAATAAAAACAAAAACAAACACAGACACAGACACAGACACAGACACAGACACAGACACAGACACAGACACACAGCATCTAAAACCACCTTTTTTTTAAAAGATGCAAACTGACTCAGATAGTCTTTTTTTCTTTTACAATATAATAAACCACATCCAAATAATAGAGCCTATTCTGATGAGCACCAAGAACAAATACAAGATACCCGTGCCTCAAAACCACCTACAGCGAATAGATAGAACATCTCCATCCCACGATGGCATTCTCAGAAATGGAGCCGATTTTATTGTCCCACAAAACACCCCGTTCTTGCCGCTGCAGACGGTACGGTCACATACGTCAAGGATGACTCCAATGCAGGAGCCCAAATCCGTCATACTGAAACTATGGTAATTCTCACTTCACCTACTCGAAAAAACCAACTTTAATTTTTTCTAAAAAAATTTTGGGCCATTTAAAGCATTATCCTCCGGATTCCCCATCATTTCGCGTCATAATTGTTGCCTGGCCCATGCCGGGCTAGGTTCCAGTATTTAGGATAGTAGTTATTATATAATGCATGTCAACAAATCATCGAAAAGAGACATCGTCAACAGACATACCAGCAACAGAGTTGCCAACTGACGAGTCTTTGGGTGCATTGGAGCCTATTGCTTTCTTTTATGGGCCAATGCCAACAGGTGTTACAGTGTCACACAAAGGCCGCATTTTTGTCAACTTCCCCAAATGGGGTGACAACGTCCAGTTCTCTGTAGCGGAGATTCGCGACGGTGAGGCTACAGCTTATCCAGACCAATCAATCAACAACACCAATGAAGAGGATCAGGCGTCAACACTCGTTTCTGTGCAATCAGTAGTCGTCGATCCAGCAGACCGGTTGTGGATTCTTGATACGGGCAGCCCGCTCTTTAAACCAACAGAATATGGAGGACCAAAGATGGTTTGCGTTGACCTAAATACAAACAAAGTTACAAAAAAGATTCTCTTTCCACAAGCTGTGGCCTTACCAACCACCTATCTTAATGATGTTCGCTTTGATCTCCGGCGGGGCAAAGAAGGCATTGCATTCATTACAGATTCATCTCAAAATGGGCCAAATGGAGTCATCGTGGTCGACCTTGCTTCGGGTGAAAGCTGGCGTCGGCTAAACGACCATCCATCAACCAAAGCAGAGAAGATACAAACCTTTCTCCCCATTGTGGAGGGAAGGCCATTTCTTGAGCATCAGCAAGATGGATCGGTGAAACAAGGCGCTGCCATGGGTGCTGACGGGATTGCAATTAGCTCCGATGGATCTCGCCTATATTACTGCCCCCTCGGTAGCCGTAAGATATACAGTATTGCAACGGATGTTCTCGCTAATCGCCATATAGACGAGCGAGAGGTCATATCCACCGTAAAAGATGAGGGAGACAGGGGCGGTGCCTCAGACGGTCTAGAATCAGACTCCGAGGGAAACACCTACTCAACCAACTATGAGCACAATGCCATCTTTCGTCGTCGACACTACGACAACTTGTGGGAGACCGTGGTACATGATCCACGACTATTGTGGCCTGATACACTATCCATTGCAACGGATGGATATATCTATGTCATGGCAAATCAATTACATCGCCAGGCGCGTTTTAACATTGATGGAAAAGACCTTCGTCGTAAACCCTACACCCTATTTCGGATTCGCATAGATGTTCAGCCAGTCTTGTTGCGGTAACCACATTTGGCTTGGCCATACCAATAGAGGTTACCACAGCACCATCATCTCCTTTTTGGAGTAAAAAATGGCCCAGCTGCTGTGTTCTCTTACACACAGGTTATCAAATTGCTTATTCTGCAAAATATGGACTCTGCAATGTTGTGATACCAACAGGGTATAGTGATTGAAAAATATGGCCCAGATAACAATATCCACAATCCAAAAGCCATGGAAAAAATATTCAATGTTCACATAAAACCAATCTACGCTTTCATTCCATAGAGCAGACAAACCAAGTGAGATAATCAAAAGTCATAATGGATAATGGCATCTATTGCAGTGGCATCTAACAAACCACAAATGCAACAAACAACTCCCTTGTGCTTTGTTTCCTAATTCATTATCCTTCGATCACAACTATTCTTATTCTATTGTATTCTTCTAAACAGGTTATACAATGATACTTTTATCATCATCTCATTTATCATATTTTGAAACTTGGTGGCAGATACATATTCACCAAACGTTCTC
>JBNJLU010000086.1:0-6930 GCA_050591185.1 Candidatus Nitrosocosmicus sp. | reverse complement strand
GGACTGGTAAACTATCGGGTAATTAACCATCATATCTAGAAACCGATGCTATGTCATATTGAACTGCATAGTTTGTTTCTAATTATGCAAGAGATCTATTGATTAGAATAACTACATCAACAGCAGCAAATAGTGGATCACAAGGTAATAATCCGATCTGAAAATATTCAAAAAGGAAATATTATGTTTACCGAATCAACACATTAACAAATTGTTTTTTTCTGTTAAAATATTTTAAAAAAAAGTCGCAGTATACTTTCCCCTATCAATAATTATATCATTGCTTATTTTAAAAAATAGCCATAAATAAACAAAAATAATATTAAATTATAGCAGGTATATATCTAATATTAAATACTTTGACTGTTGAGGATTTTACCGGTTATGCGACAAATAAACAAATCTCTAGACCCCCTTTGAATCTATTATTTAATCCTTCACTTATAGACAGACAGGATGTATGGAAAATTGATGTAGTGAAACTTTTAGAAATGCTATTGGCGATACTTAAAGCATCTGGAAACAATGATCTTCGGGTTTGTGGAGTTGCTATTCTTACATCTGCATTAATTCACAGGTTAAAGGTAGAGTCGATTTTTAAACTTGACAAAATAGCTAATCAAAAAGAGACTAAGGATAACAAGAGTAAAAATAATGATAAAAAAACGCCTGTTCCAGAACTTGAAAGCATATCATTACCGTTTCGTAAAGAGACTTTGTATCCTGCATCACTTGAAGAGCTATTGTTAATTTTGGAAAATATGATTACAGAACTATCAAATCCAACTGTAAGAAAAAATCAAATAGATTTAGAGCCGGTTCAAACATTTGATTTTCAAGAATATTTAATTAAATTTGAAAAAGTGATAGAAGAGTATGAAATTAGACTGTATGATATATTAATTGTTGATAAAGAGATACTTTTTAATAGTTTTGTAAAAGAGATGAACAGTTTGGAAATTGCACGATACTTTATAGCGATGCTATATTTGGCAATGAAGGGAAAAGCGGACATTTCATATGATAAACCAAAGGAATCGCAAATCAATGAACATCCTACAGAGGGTTCAGTTTCAATTGATGGCACCATCTTCAGAAGCATTGAAAATTCGGAATTTATCAAAATAACGGTTATAAACAGTTAGATTTATCGAATTGGCAAAATTACCTCTTGATGAAACTATAGCCAGGGTAGAAGCAGCCTTGTATGCTGCGGGGCGGCCATTGACACTTGACGAATTAACAAAAGCTTCAGGGATAGATTCAAGGGAGAAAATAAAAAAGATTCTAAATGAATTGATAAACAAAACAAAAGTTATTTTTAAAGCTATAGAGATTGCAAAACTGGATGATGGTACATATGTTTTTCAGTTAAAACCAAATTATTCACCAATAGTAAAAAAATTCGCTTCAAAACCTCAAATATCAAATTCAGTATTGAAAACACTATCTTACATCACGTATGAACAACCGGTTACATCCAAAAGACTGGTGGAAATAAGAGGTTCAAAGGTTTATTCTCATCTAAAAGAATTAGAGCAATTGGAATTTATCATTTCAAAGAGTGTCGGAAGGATAAAAATCTATAACACAACAAAAAAATTTCAAAATTATTTTGGCATAAATGATTTAAAATCCTTAAAAAATTCTTTGTTATCCACACAACCCAGAAAATTACCTGATGGCAAAAAGTAGGTAAATTGTAATTGAACCTGTATTGCCAAACAATGTAATCTAACTTTACTAAAAATGTATTTTGTCATCTCATATTCAACTGAGATTCAAACAACACCAAAGAAAAACACTTAATTATCGTTTTAGTGGTTTTTTATTATGCGTAAATCCATAGAAAATTTGGGCGGCCGAAAATTTACCGGTGGGCGAATAATTCCAAATAGAATTCGAAGAAAAGCCGAAATAGATAGATATCCTAATGAGGCAGTTTCAGGACCGACAAAAAACATAGTAAGGCGTGTGAGAGGAAACAATATCAAAATTGCATTCAAAACATCAGATCATGCAAATGTGACAGATCAGGACAGTAAAAAAACTCAAAAATTAAGAATCATTCGAGTTACAAAAAATCCTGCAAACAAAGATTATGAGAGAAGAGGTGTTATTACTAAAGGCGCACTGTTGGAAACTGAAATTGGAATTGCTAGAGTTATATCACGTCCAGGACAGGATGGAGTTATCAATGCAGTCTTGATAAAGCAATAGCATAATCCTCCATAACTTTATAGAGATAATGGAAAGAATAAGAATTTATTAAATGAATGAAAATTTACTTTATTGGTAAAAATAGGGATCACCGTTTTTCCAGGAAGCAATTGTGATCGTGATGTCTATAAAATATTCAAAACAAAGTTAAATTGCAATATTAGCTATATTGAAGATAAAAACAAAATAAATAATTTTGATGCAATTATCATTCCAGGCGGTTTTACTTATGGGGACAGATTAAGGGCAGGGGCAATTGCCGCCCACAGCCCCCTGATGGATAAAATAAAAGAAATGGCTGAGAATGGGGTCCCAATTTTAGGCATTTGTAATGGTTTCCAAATTTTGGTTGAATCGGGATTGCTGCCAGGAGCCCTAATACATAATAAAAATCTAAAATTCATCTGTCGGTGGATTGATGTTATAGTTACTAACAATAAAACTCCGTTTACAAATCTATATCAGAGATATCAAAAGATATCAATTCCCATAGCTCATGGAGAAGGGCAATACGTTATTGATAAACAAACATATACAGAAGTAAAAAACAATAACCAAATAATCATGAAATATGATGAAAGAGATAACCCAAACGGCTCAATAGATAATATAGCTGCTATATGTAATTTAAAAGGAAACGTAATGGGGATGATGCCTCATCCTGAGCGAGCTGGCGATGATGATCTGACACCGCACGGTGTTTCAACAAATGCAATATATATCTTTAAATCATTAATTAAACATGTTAACAGAAATTAGTGCCGGATAAAGACATGGCCATTTTAAACGAATTTGAATATAATTATTTAAAAAAAAGTTTAAATCGAGAGCCAAATGACTTAGAGCAAAATATTATAAATGCTGAGTGGTCTGAGCACTGTTCATACAAATCCTCAAAGATACACATAAGAACATTACCCACTGATGGTGATAGAATAATCAAAGGGCCTGGTTTTGACGCAGGTGTTTTGGATGTAGGAGACGGGTATGTTATTACAGTTCATATAGAGAGTCACAACCACCCTTCAGCGGTAGAACCATACGGTGGTGCAGCCACAGGAGTCGGCGGGGTACTAAGGGATATCCTCTCTATGGGAACACGGCCTATAGCAGTGTTAAACGCTTTGAGGTTTGGTGATATTGACAGCAAGAATATTCCATTAAACAAAAAAAATCAATGGTTGTTGAAAAACGTTGTCAAAGGAATAGCAGATTATGGAAACTGTATGGGAGTCCCGACAGTAGGTGGTGAGGTCGAATTTGACAGTTCTTTTGATAATTATTGTTTAGTCGATGTTGCATCCATAGGTCATGGAAAATTGAATAATCTTGTCAAAAACAAGGTAAAAAAAGGCGATATCATAATTTTAGCCGGGAATTCCACAGGCAAGGATGGAATTAACGGGGCGTCTTTTGCCTCATCAAATTTGGATGAAGAAAACCGTTCAGCCGTCCAAATCCCAGACCCATTTTTAGAAAAAATTCTACAGGAGTGTACTCTTGAAGCCATAGAAAAAAAATGCGTAAATGCCATGAAGGATCTTGGTGGTGGAGGGTTATCATGTTGCTTATCTGAAACTGCAGACAACCTGAAAAAGGGATTTGAAATTGAGTTATCAAATATACATTTAAAACAAAAAGACATGGACGATAGTGAAATAATGATTTCTGAATCGCAGGAAAGAATGTTACTTATTACAAGTAATAAGAAGAAAACAAAACTATTTAATTTATTTGAAAAATATGGCATAAAATTTTCTGTTATCGGAAAAGTCAATAATGACAAAAACGTACTAATAAAAAAAAATGGTCAGGTGCTAGCAACAATGCCTGCCAAGTTAATTGCCCATGCCCCTTTGTTGGATAGGCCATCAAAGAAACCAAATTATCTGGAATATATAAATAAACTATTTAAAGAACCAAAAATTCCAAAAAATTTCAATAGTTTAATATTTTCAATGATATCAAATCCAAATATTTGCAGCAAAAAATGGATTTACCAGCAATTTGATCATGAGGTAGGTATAAGAACTGTATTAAAGCCTGGACATTCCGACAGTTCGGTCCTAAAACTAGACAATGGGAAATTCATCACGTTTAAGCTCGATGGCAACTCAAAGCATTGTTATCTTGATCCCTATGAAGGCACGTTAGGTTGTCTTGCTGAGTCGGTTCGCAATACAGTATGTGTTGGTGCCACTCCAATAGGTATTGTGGATCATCTGCAATTTGGCAATCCAGAAAATGAACAAATATTTTGGGCTTTTTTGGAGAGCATAAGAGCTATTAAGGATTTTTGTACATTTATGAAAATTCCGGTGGTTGGCGGAAAGGTGAGCCTTTATAACGAAACCAAAAGCGGCGGTATTAAACCATCTCCTGTTATTGGTGCACTTGGTCTAATAGGGAACAAAAGTTTGATTAGTTCACCAATATTTGAGACTTGTGAAAGGATTTTCATTATGGGTATGACATATGACGAATTGGGTGGTTCTGAATATTACGAATATTATCATAAATCTATTGGCGGAATAGTGCCAAAAGTAAATCTAGGCAACCACAAAAAAATTGTAGATTCTGTCAAAACGATGGTCAAAACAAATCTGGTTTCTGCAATCCATGATTGCTCTAAAGGGGGATTGATTATCTCATTGCTGGAAATTTCAATTCAAAGTAATAAGGGTTTTGTTGTTGACATAGGCAAGATACCTACATCCTGTACAAGATTGGATTATACATTATTTTCAGAGAGTCATGGTAGATTTATATTCTCGACCAAGAGTCCTGAAAAGGTAAAAGATTTTCTGATGCAAAGGAAAATACCATTTGCCGATATAGGTGTTGTTACAAGTGACAAAAAATGCAGCCTAAAATTTGACAATAAAACAATAGTGGATTTGCAACTATCTGAAATAATCAAAAGGTATGATAGTTCCCTATTAGCCATTTTGGAAAAAAAAGCCCAATAGTCAAATTATTTATTGACGTTAGCAATCATTCTCTAGAAAATTAAAAACTAAATAAACGGTAAGACGGATATATCTTGTTCTAATGGTCCATGAAAATTGTGGAGTTGTGGGTATTTTTTCACTTGGTGGATACAATGTGATTCCTTATTTGATAGATTGTCTAAGGTCCCTGCAACATAGGGGCCAAGAGTCGTGGGGCATAGCGATTCCTAACAGGCCGCCTTTCAAAAAGACCGGCTTAATCTCAAAATCGGCTAATGAATTTGGAAAAATAGTTGAGAAATATTCCTCAAATATTGCTATAGGGCATGTGCGTTACTCCACATCCGGTTTTAGTTCTTTAGAAAATGCACAGCCGTTAAAAGTCAAAGACTTGTGTGTTGCTCACAATGGAACAATAACTAATGCAGAGCAATTATCCAACATGGTGGGTGGTTGCACATTTTCACCCCAGAATATGACCGATACCTTAGTTGCATCTAAAAGACTCGTTGGTCATTTAAAGAATAATGGCGATATGGCAAAGGCTATGAATATCCTCAAAAACGAAATGGTTGGTTCATATTGTTTTACTTTCCTATCAGATAGCAACACAATATATGCAGCAAGGGACCCTAGAGGTTTTCGCCCTCTTGTACTTGGATATCACAAAGATACCCAAACCTATGTGGTTGCCTCCGAATCATGTGCGTTATCCTCGATAGGGGCCATTCTATTAAGGGATGTTGAACCTGGAGAGCTTTTAAAAATAGACAAAAACGGCATATCCTCTGAAAGGTTTTCTGAACAGAGTCAGCATGCTCATTGTTCTTTTGAATTCACCTATTTTGCTCATCCAAGCTCCATTATGGAGGGAATTAATATTTATATGGCAAGAAAAAGGATTGGCGAGTATTTAGCAATAAAATACCCTGTAGAGGATGCCGATGTAGTGATTCCGGTACCAGATTCATCCAGGCCTGCAGCATTAGGTTTTTCATTAAAATTGGGTCTGCCGTTTGAAGAGGGTTTATTAAAAAACAGATATAGCAAAAAGGGCTCGATGAGAAGTTTTATTGAACCCTACGCCGAAGATAGGAAAGAAATCAACCAAAGCATATTACCCATAAAAGAGTTAATCTACAATAAGCACGTGATAATAGTTGATGATAGTATTGTTCGAGGCAATAGCTCTGAATCCATCATAAAATCAATCAAGAATGCCGGTGCTCGCAAAATTACCATGGTGATAACCTTTCCACCAATAAGATACCCCTGTTATGCCGGGATAGATTTTCCCTCCCAAGAAGAACTTTTAGCATATAGGCATGCAAAAAATGAAACATCTAGTGAAAAGATAGGTAACAACATAGCTAAAAAGATAGGTGCAGATAACGTGATTTATAACGATACTGAAAATTTGGCACTAGGAATAGGATTGAAAAAAGATGAGCTATGTTTTTCATGCTCCACAGGAAATTATTCATCACTTGGCATAAAGCCCAATTTTAAAACAAAATACCAAATAAAAGATCAACTTTTGAGAAATTAGCATTTAAAATTTAAATCCCGTGTGGATCTGTATGATAATGTGTTGAGTTTAGAAAGTTTAAGAGATAAAGCGTTCTTTCAGAATTCCATCGATGTCTGGATAATGCTATGTGAAGAAAAAAAATGGGAGTATTCTGAATTAAAGAATTATTTGAAATTCATAGATCATTTGTTTTCAAATAGTGTTAAAATTCAACTCTTTCCTCTTTGT
>JBNJLU010000085.1:0-6964 GCA_050591185.1 Candidatus Nitrosocosmicus sp. | reverse complement strand
GATAACCTAGCATATGAAAGCAAGGAAATAACATGAAATGGATGGACTGATGGTCATAAAGCTGTTTGGTAGTAATTATGCAAGAGATCTAGTGTATATAAATATTTTAAACATTATTGACTAATGAATGACTTTGATAAATCAGTAGAGAAGTTGAAAGATGCACAACAAGATGTTGATGCAAAGGTGGAAACCTCACAAGATCATGCAGAAGGAAAACCAAGTTCAGAGACACTGAACAAGGCAAAAAACAAGGTTAAGGACGCACTCTCCTAGACTTTTTTGGAGTCATCAATTCCATAGTTATTGTTTATTGGCATTACCAACCTCAATCAAATATTCATATCTTTGTTCTGTCTGATCCGCCTTTCAGTCTAGTGCCGAGACTGCGATGACTACTCGCAACTTTATAGCCGACCGATTAAATGCGCAAGTCGTGCCTGCTCATCATCATTATCACCACCACCATCTGCAGTGGGCACTAGGGATACCATCAGCCCATCCAGGCCTGCAGCCAAAAGTTCTGTGAACTACGCTGCCACCGTTGCCTCATTTCCCAATATGACCAAACGCTCCACAAGTTCATCGGACACCCCGCCTGCTGATCCGTCGTAGGCGGCAAACCGGCATTGGTGAGCATGCTGGCATAGAAAGGGATAGTGGTATAGAAGTCTAGTATTTGGTGTCCCGCAGCCAGTACAAATCCCCGGTCCTCAGTAAGTGCCACCGGTACAAATGCAACCAAAGGGGGAGCTGCCCGTCCAACTGCAACTGCCGAGGTACGCAATGCCGGAATTCCGGTGTGAAGCAAATATGGGACAGGGCATCCCCAGGAAAGGGCCCCATCAGGTGCTTGTCCTGCTAACTGAAATGCCTTTTCCCCAAGTGTCGAAACTAGCACTGGAACCTGCGATGTGCGGGGCAGTGTGGCAACAACATTGTAGAATTGCCCATGATGCTCGACCCTCCCTTCCCAAAGTGCCGCACGCAGTAATTTCACATATTCGCGCAGGTGGGCCATGGGTGTCCTATGTTGCAAGCCATAGGTGTCTTTCATTATAAAGCGGTGGATTGGCCCTATTTCAAGCCGCAATAGGCCAGGTGCAATATCGTATAAAGCTAAAGCCTGCTGAGCCAGGATCAGCGGATGGCGCATATAGGTTGGCACGATCGATGATGTTCCCATACATATTGTGGATGTTTTTTTGCCGCAGCCGCCGCATAAAAGGTCAATGGGTCTGGCCAAAAGGCAGGAGATGTGTTTTTCATTTGGCATGACATGTTATAAAAAAGAGGAACCTAACCATTGCCAGCCAAAATATTGATTTAAATATAATTATGGAGTGAGTTGTGTACTTTTATACACCATTGGCGGATGAATTTCCCTTAAGTATATCTATGGCGAAATTATTTATATATTACGCAATACGGAAAGAACAGGAAAAGTGTTTTCCAAAACTATTTGTTTGAGGATGGATATGTTCTATTGCCACCCACATAATCTCTCTCTACACCTGAGGCTGATACAGCATATTTGGACTTTTGATATTCGCATACCAGCACACCATGGCAGGAGCATATACAATACCGCCGTTGGTTTGGGAATATAAAACAGTTGTAGTTGTGTGAGAGCATTAGTCTCCTCATCCTTCTGCTCCTGCTGCTGCTGCAATGCACCATATTGACGATGCGGTGGCGGATTTGCCATACTTACTGCTGCTTTACTCCCCACCTGGGTATAACTTGATGCTGGTGGTGGCGGTGTTCTGTTGGTCGCGGCCATATTTGACTTGCGTCTAATTTCATTATTAAACAAGATTTATATTATAAATTATGGATAAACTATAAACTTGGTGTTTATATGGAAGTTGCCAAAGCTTTTTAGTTATCCTAATCGAGTTAACAGAACCTTTTTAAATGACAAAAAAACAAAAGCAACCAATTATAAATAAAAACAGGCCAAATCCATACAAGCAATAAATCAAGATAAATTGGGTATAATCCCATTGCCAACTGTTGCATCATGTTTTAGCATCATCAATGCCAAGTGCCATTTCCTATTTAACAACCCCAAGGCAATGATATGCATATACATCTATACCCTTCTTCAGACACAGCATATTATAAAATCATCAAAATAGGTATTGTGCAAATTTTATGTGACTAGATGCATTAATTACCACATGTCATTAATGACAGATTTTGTTTTCTAAAATCATAATGGTTCTGCAAATAAATGGACAATACAAATAATATTTTCTTTCAGTTTCATTCTTATTGTATCAAACCTAAACCCGGAAACTATCTTTCTTGCGCTCTTTACAAAATACAAATTATTTGGATTAATTTGGTTCATCTTTCTAAATTAAACCAATGAATATAATGTTTATTCACATTATAACTATAGAAATGGATATTCAGTCATCGTCCTCTTCAGGTACACAACATTACAACTGGTCTGAAATGGATGAGTGGGACCTGAGAAGGTTTTGCAGGTTTATGATCCCGATATAGATATGAAAGGTGTTTTGGTTATCGATAATACATCTACAGGCCCAGGAAAAGGAGGAATAAGGTTTGCAGAAAGTGTTACACCATCAGAAATATTTAAACTCGCAAGGACTATGACATGGAAATGTGCTGCGTCTGGACTTCCGTTTGGGGGTGCAAAGGGAGGAATAATTGCAGATCCAAATAAAGTTGACAGAGTGGAATGGATGAAATCTTTTGCTAAAATGATAAAGCCATACTGCCCATCACAATATATTGTATCTACAGACGTTGGAACCACCGAATTAGATATGGCAGTATTTGCTCATGAAATTGGAGATATGCACGCATGTACTGGAAAACCGCAAGAATTAGGTGGAATACCTCATGAGATTGGTACAACAGGATACGGTGTTAGTGTTGTATTTGATGCTACCCTTGACTTTCTAAAAAACCTGAAAGAGAAAGGCAATGATAACAATAACTTGGATAAATCAGTTTCAAATACTTTTCAAATTTTAAAAATAAAAAGAGAGGACATTAAGGTAATTATCCAAGGGTTTGGGAACGTTGGTTCGTTTACTGCCAAATTCCTAAACGATTTAAACATCAAAGTTGTGGGCGTAAGTGATGTATCAGGTTTTGTCTATGACGATAAAGGGCGGGATATCCCACAATTAATGAGGGACATGAGAGAGAAAGAAAAACTAGCCGATCTTTCAAATGTGCGACATAACTATGATGTATCAGATAAAGACAGAATATTTGAAGTAGAGGCAGACATCTTCATACCTGCAGCAATGACTGGCGTCATCAATGATAAGACGGCTCCAATGATACTTGATCAAGGAATAAAAACCATTGTCGAAGCAGCAAACAATCCTACTACCCCTTCAGCAGATCAATACCTGATCAATAATGGCGTGTTAATCATACCGGACTTTCTTGCTAATTCTGGTGGTGTGATAGGCTCCTTTGTGGAATATCAAGGAAGAACAGAAAAGGAAGCATTCGATTTAATCTCATACAAAATTACAAAGAACATAAAGCAGTCCCTTTCTGATTCCTTCCTTAAAGCAAATAATAACCCAGATACCCATCCAGAGGTAAATGTAAGAAAGGTTGCTACAGAAATAACAAAACAGATAGTATACCGAGCAATGCTGTTAAGAAAAGGAGCGATAAGTGTCGCAAGGGAAGCCTACGCAAGAAAAGAAAGGGTATCCTTCTGATTTCCAATCGGATAAATCAATAAAAAAATTTGCAAATATTGATAAAATACCCTAAAAGGACATCAAATAAAACGAGGCAGGTCAGACAATAACTCAATTCATTTAGCAGCAATACACACGGAAATTCTTAAGATTAACAGCTAATCAGAGATACAACATATAATAACAATACACAATAGAAAAAGAATGAGAAGGTCATGGACATCAATGTTGATTTTTCTTTTTTTCCGGACAACCTAATGCAGATTGTTATAAACTCACTAGGGACAAAATCATCTTTTGTAAAGAGTCTTCAAAGTAGTAGCACCAATAACAGCAGTCAAAAAATCATCAACCCAACCATTTCCATATTCGAGTTTCCCGGGACTTTAAAAGAGTTTGAAGATCTTTTGAACTGCATATTGCAAAAGAACTCCATTAAGGAATATGTTGTTGTACAGGACACTGAAAGTGAAATTACTTTGGCTCTCTTAAAGCACGGCGATATAGAACAGTTAGGCATATTATCTTGTGATTTTTGCGGTGCAGCATTTAGCAGCGAAGACGAGAAATATATTCATCAAAGGGCTCATTACCTATTTTAAATATAATTAAAAACGACAAATCAAAGATATTTGTCAAGGGAACCTAAACAATAAAGCATAGACCCATTTGTATAAACACAATATGAAATGGATTGAATTAGAGAACATTAATAAAATTTGTTCTAGTAAATATTCAAAAAGAAAAGGCAGGATACAGATTCTATTGTTTTTTTATAAAACATGTGCATTATCAAAGGTCACACTCTAATATATCCTTTAATAGTTTTTTATCATATTGGCCTGCACTTAAATAAAAAAAAGGAAGCAGAAAAACAACGAGATTCTATTACTATCGATAGTACAATCTAATACACCGAGATACAATAAAGATGAACATATTCATTTAATTATTTTTTTATGTTTTTGACTAATTTTTTGTATAGTATACGCAGTATTATTGATGGATGGAACAAAACCAAAGGAGACCTTAGCAGATGTAGCATTGCAAAAAAAGATCTTGTGGCTATTTCACTCTCAGGTCCCAGGAGCATTACATCATTTACATATTTTTGCATTATTTTAGTTAAAAGATTTGGGCGCGGGCCTTCTGAGCTTGGTCAACGCAAATCCTCACTCGTACCAAACAACCAAGGAAAAGAATTGACTTTTGCAACTTTCCTTTGGAAACTTTGACCAAATCCTTTTTTTATGGGATTATTTGTTTTTCTGTTGTTTTCAAAGTGATTCTTCAGAATCTTGGCACACATTGTTACAACGGTTATTCCCTGGCCATAAATGGGATTAAATGAGCAAACAGAATCACCCAAAGTTATGAAATTATCTGGCCATTTTTTCATCCTATCAAAAAGGTATTTTCTACTGCCTACCTCCCTATAACCAAAAATCGATGAGACAGGTTTTGATTTCTTAATTATTTCTTTTACTTCAGCTACGCCTATTTGTTTTGCAAATTCCATAAACCCCCCTTTATCAGTAGGAGGGTACGCCTTACCTATTCCCAACAATCCCACCATAACAATATTATCACCTTCAACAGGATAAATAACTGCCATACGAGGGTTAACAGGCGGATTAGTTAGAACTATCAGGGATTTCCAATCCAAATTCAAATCATATGGTATCTTGTACTTTTGAGTGGTATATCCAATCCAAGATTTATTCTTAATTCTGGAGGTTTTTCAAAACCGATTTTTTCAAGCCATTGAACAGTTTCAGATCTTCTTCCCGTTGCATCAACAATTAATTGGCCATCATAAAAACCCGACAAAGCGTTATTTGAAAGGGTATTCACTCCCAAGATTCTATTACCATTTTTACATTTGGCTAGGCTCGTTACTCGGGTGTTATCCATGATCTTGACATTTTGGCATTGAATTAATAACTCATGTCTTATTGAGTTTTCCAATAACTGTGGTGTGCATGCAATAGTATACATCCCCGATTTTAAACGCATAGCAAAGCCCGTTGCTAAATGATATTTTACATCCGCAAGAAGATCAACCTTATGTGCCCCTTTTGATATCAAAACTGATTCAAGGTTAGGAAAGAGTTAGGTAAGGATTTGCTTGCCTTTCGTCAACAAGATGTGTATGTGATGTGATTGAGGTATTCCATTTCTAGGTACCGCCTTTTCAGGATACATATCCTTTTCCAATACTATAACTTGTTCAAAATGGGAAGAAAGCGCCCTTGCAGCCAACAGGCCGGCAATTCCACCTCCAATAATAATTGCCTTCCATTCCAACAAATCTGCATACATATAGACAATATAAAATCGATATTAATTTCCATCCATCATCATTAAATGAATGTGCCAAGTATTGCAAAATTTCAAACAAATGGATTCTTTTTAGTATCATACGGGTTGCAACGGAAAATATAATCAAATTAAGAACATCTGAACTTTGTAGTGGTCCTTTTATAACAGTATTAAATCCGCTTCAATTCAGACCCTACAACACGTTTCTAAAGATAATAGAAAAACTACCATGCGAACTAACGACATGTCGTTTAGAATTTTTCCTTTGTTGCTCCAAACATATGGATATGTTTTAAAATTAAATTTATTGCCAAATAAGACAATATAGAAGCTATAATAGACGATATTATTGCCGCTTGAATAGGTGGATAATTGTGATTTTTTAATAATTCAAGTAAAATAATGAATCTTGATACATTATGGACAATATCAAAGATAAAATCAGCAAATATCAATTTTAATGCCACTTGCTTTAGGCTATGAAGATTCAATTTGCCCGTAAATCTTTTTGTGTATTTGTGCTTGTTATCCCGATGGAAAAGAATTGCAAAAATCAATTTAGAGAAGAGGAGACCTATTATTACAGTTAATGCAGAGTTTGCAAAATCATTAGTAGAGTATTTTGTAGATACATATGCAACCAGCAGGCTAATAATAAAACCAACTATACCCGAAAGTAACAGGTTTTTGTTAAGGGATATTAAGTTATAATACCTTTGATAATATTTTGTATAGATATCCCTTATTTTACTAACAGGTTTTCCCTTCACTTGGCAGATTATACCAGTATTAATTATGTACCAAGATTTATAAAGATCATCTTTTAGATATATAGAAATATTAAGAGCCTATCCCAAAATTATCTTTCTGTAGATGATGATGCAACATGAGAACTGTACCAACCCAAGATAGTTTTCCATCTTCTTTTCATATCGGGT
>JBNJLU010000084.1:0-6965 GCA_050591185.1 Candidatus Nitrosocosmicus sp. | reverse complement strand
GTTATTCCATATTATGCTATTAAAGTAAAAAATATATCAAATAAAGAGGGAAGGTTTGATTATAGTTACCCAGGGACAATTAAGGATACGGCCAAGAATAATAACAGTAATTTAAAATCCCTAAATGTAATTGGAGGTATTTTATTTGTTTTTTATGTTTAAAATCTTATAAAGCGTATTTTTTAATCTGCCCCATGCAAAATCCTCGCGCAAAGTTTAATATCCATAAACAAAAATCGTATGCGAATGCAATCGAATAACGAAAGTTCGCACATAAGGGTCATAGTCTTAATTAATGCAAAGGAAGGAAAGAAACAAGAAATATTGAGCCTTCTTGTTCCTCTTGTGGATCCTCCAAGAAAAAGAGAAGGCAACATTACATACACATTTAATTCTTCAATTGAAAATCCAAACGAATTCTTGTTTGATGAGGTCTGGGACAGCAAAGAATCATATGACAAGCATTACCAAAGCCAAGAATCAGAGGAACTAAGATCCAAACTGCAAGACTTGGTGGCCAAACCAATAGAATTTAAAAGATTTGAAGAAATCAAAGGTTTACAACAATAACACTTACTCGATCCAATAGAGTGATCATCCTTTTTGATTTTGTGATGGTAGTTTGTTTTAAAAAACCACATCAAGTTTTTGTAAGGTTTCTCATTACTTTTATTTGAAACAGTCTATAGAGATGACGCTTTTATTTGAATTCCCGATAATGCTTTGTCTTTGAGTAATCCACATATTTTTTTTCCAAAAGATCATTTTTCTTTATCTTTCTGAGTTAGCAAAATCATGTATTTGTCTTCTTTTTAGGAATAAACGGATTTAGATGACAGGTTTGTTGCATTCGTTGATTGCGATTTCATGGCTTATGTTTTATATTTAGCAAATGTAAACATTATGTATGTATGGCATCTGTTAGGTTTCTGGTACCTTTTTTCCTCATCCTGCTAACGAGTACACACATTATTTTAACATACCCAATTTCAGTTTTTTCGCAAAACGGCAATATGAGCATCACCAGCAATAAGCCATGGATTAGTCAACAGAATAACTTGAACGTAACAATGAAACTTAATCCAGAAGTTCCAATCATTGACCAGATAACAAATATCTTGTTTGAAGTAAGAACATTAAATGATTCAAGTTTTTTTGAATGGCTAAATGCAAAAGTAACCATGACTGATCATGATGGAAGACTGTACAAGTTTGAAAATAAATTTATACCTGTAACCAACGGAAACTTTTCAATTGAATATATCTTTCCTGATGACGGCGAGCATAGAATAATTTTACAATTATACAAGAATACAACGGCCTTTGCAATAGGTTCATTTGATATATTTATAGCCCACCCACAACAACCACCATCGCCATCCATTCAAGATTTTCTCTCGCAATTAATCGACAATGTCTTTTGAACCTACAAAAAATTAAAACCTACAATAATAAATTATTTAATGAACTATAAGTACAGGACAATTTGCCAATTCAGAAACTTTTCTAGTAACACTACCCAAGGCCTTTAATTTTGAAATGCCCCTTAATCTATTACTGCTGCCCATAACAATCATATCCGCTTTTTTAGCGTCTGCAAATTCTAAAATTTTTTCTGCAGCAGATCCAGTTAAACATGCACTGTCTGATTTTATCCTTTGCTCATTTAATTTTTCAATTTTCTCTTTTGCTCTTTTATTCCACCCGTTTTCCGTTGTCCGCCCTATGCTCATCATTCTTGCCTGTTCAATTAATTCCCTATTGTTTCCAAATATCATGGAGTCTGGATCTTCGATAGAATCAATAACATGAAGCAGTGTTAAGTTGGCATTGCATGGCTTAGCTATTTCAGTGGCTACCTCAATTGCCCTATCAGAAACCTCCGTACCGTCATCTGTTACTATGATGTTATGTATCATTTTATTCCTACCCTGAATCTCCAGTATTTATTTTGATAAATAAAGGTATTACCACATACCTATTTGGTTTCTCAAATAAAATAAAAATTATTTTTAATAATGGAGTTTAGACAAATAACCGCCTCATCTTTTCTTACGGTTTTGCTATTTTATGGTGTTTTTTTTGTGTTTATTGTTTTGAATATGCAAGTGTTTTATATATTCATAGCCCCAGGTTGTTATTTTCTTGTTCTCTATGAAAATGTATACTACATCTATTATTTCAAACCTTCCAAGTATCATGTTAACAATAAGAGAAATCTTTGACACAACATCCATATCCATTGAAGTTACTCCCGAGTATAGCCCCGTGGGGGTCAGGGCAGAGACCGACTCAAAAAGTGAATCCATAAAACTCTTTTGTTCCAAGTAAAACAGTCAATACCTGAATGGATATTGCTATGCTCGTTGCTGTCAGGGCAGTGGCAATCAACAGAGTTTCAAACGCTCCCAGGCCATATATTGAGAATACGGCGAACCCAACAAAGAATGCTACAATCATGCCTAATGCCCCTACAGTAAAGGATGCCGCACCACCCCTAAGAAACTCTCTTGGTGTGATTTCCAATCCTGCAACAAACAAAATTACAATGGCAGACAGCTATCCCATGTGCTTGACAGCTTCATCCAACATCACTAATGGCATACAGTCAAACAGTGGTAGCCCACCCAAAGCATAAGGACCCACTATTATTCCAGTCAAAAGATCTCACAATATGACAGGCATCTGTAGTCTTTGGATTATTTCGGCAAACACTTTGGCGCTAAATAGTAAAATTGAAAGCGAGATTATTACATGGATGAATACGGATTCTGCCGCCATTGCCCTTCTAAACAAGATATTGATTTCAAGATGATAATATAGCAATGCTTTTTAGCTGTTGGTTTTAGATTGCCATTAATGGGGTTATTAAAATTGGCCTATAGGTAATAGTTATAAACTTTAGTCGTTAAAATGGGCTTTTTGGTGCGTCATTCAGATCATAATAATACCCCAAAATGTTGTCTATGGTGTGCTGTAGTTGGGTATTGCTGTTTACCGGGACCACAACAATTTTGTCTTTTTCGATTATCTTTAATACCCGTAAATTTTCATATTCTGAAACGACCCATTTTAATTCGCCTAAAAGATTGTAGCTATCAGATGTTCCTTTTTCACTATCTGCTGCCGTGGTTTCATTATTGTCATTTAATTTTAAGGTTGTAGAAATTGAACCGATATAGGCTCTGTCAACATGGGCCCCTTTCGCAATGTACAAGTCCCTAATTTGTGAAGACATTACAATAAAAACGGCCAAAATGTCATCATCCACTTCTACAAGATGCTTGATTTTGTCATAATTGCCATTCCTATTATTATTATTATTATTATCTTTCACCAATTTATTATTGGTATAGATTAATATATGATTTTGCAGAAGGCAATTGCCGTTATAGAGTCATTTGTAAATGCATAATTTACCGGTTTACAATACCGATAATTAATTTCCCATTGTTGTTACCTGTCGCGTCTTTTTTAGCATATACTCTAACTAAGAACAGTAGATTACCAGATAAAACTGAAATGATTTAGAACCCTTTATATACATTTAAGAATAGATATTATCCCACATAAAATAATAAATTGCAAAAGAAATTCTCCATCGGTTTCATTTTAATAGCAATCTATGCTATTGTCCTTTTTACTGTTCCTTCTTTAGTATTTGATAAAAACGTTACTCCATTTCTTGCTTCCATCACTTTGGTTATGGTCACAGTGTATGTCCTACTTGGTCTTGAAATTGTCCATAGGACGGTTCTTGCTACTTTTGCGGCTATACTTTCCATCATTTTGGCAATCACGCTAGGCTCTACACCTGCCAAGGAAAGCCTCGACTTCATAATTGAATCAATTGAATTTAACACCATCGGTCTCTTGTTGGGCATGATGATTATAGTGGCAATCCTTGGGGAGACCGGCATATTCCACCAAATTGGGATAAAGATGGGTAAGGCAAGCAAAGGCAATGTTTGGACTTTGATGCTGCTTTTGTGCACATTTAGCGCAGTTGCCTCAATGTTCGTCGATAATGTTACCACCATATTACTCATGGTTCCAGTTACTCTCTCAATAACAAGAACACTAAAGATACATCCAATTCCATTCATAATGGCGCAGGTTTTGGTATCAAACATTGGTGGTGCCGCCACCTTGATTGGGGACCCTCCAAACATACTTATTGGTTCGGCTGCAGGAATTGACTTTAACTCTTTTCTGATCTATATGGGCCCGACCATGGCGATTATCTTTGTCATGTCCTTGGCATTGTTAAAGGTGTTCTTCAAAAAGGAACTGAAAGGCGAGCAAAGCCTGGAGAAGGAGTCTGATGTGCAGGTGCTGATGCATAGGGATGAGGACGCCATAGTATCGCATAGTAAAGGACTGCTAGCGAAATCACTGATTGTACTTGTCGGCGTCATAATTTTGTTTTCGCTGCAGGACATAACTCATGTAGAGGTCTCCATAGTTGCAATAGGTGGCGCAGCAGTGTTGCTTGCCATAACAAGAATTCCTTCGAGAAAATACTGCACGAGGTGGATTGGTCCACCCTTTTGTTTTTTATAGGTTTGTTTGTTATTGTGGGAGTAGCAGAGCATGCTGGCCTGATAACGATATTGGCAAAACTTACCATTGGCATAACTGGCGGCAATCCATGGCTCACATTTATAATGATAATATGGCTATCGGGCATTGCAAGTGCCTTTGTCGATAACATCCCATTTACCACCACTATGATACCTTTGGTTCAGTCACTTACCGCCACGCCAAGCATTGCCTCAACATTTGGCGCTGAGTTTCAAATTAATCCATTGTGGTGGGCTTTGGCACTAGGGGCTGACTTGGGCGGTAACGGAACCTTGATTGGCTCCAGTGCGGGAGTGGTTGCTGCAGGGTTAAGCATGAAATTTGGGCACCCCATATCTTTTATGAGGTGGTTTAGGGTAGGGTTTCCGTTTATGCTCATTACCCTAGCAATCGGAACGGTAGTGCTTTACGGATTGCTTTTGTTTCTATATTAACAAAAAGATGGAAAACAGTGATTGCACAAAATCATGATTTCAATTTTGAGTCATCCACATCATATTTGAGTAAAAATGAGATGGCCCAATGTGTATTGCACCTAATTGCAAACGTGTTACTCATATATGGAAGAATGGTTTCTTTGCGATGGATTACCAAATTTAAGACCTTTTTGCGACTTTGCCATGCTTTCCTTATTTGCGGCCTTTTTCTTTTTGTGTTTTTCTTCAAATTTTTCCTTATCAGTTTGTTTATACAAGTCATTGTTTCCCTGAAACATATCATTGGGTTTTGGGGAAAAGGCATTTTCTTCGTTTAGAAATGTGTAACTGCCATTATCCGACATATCTTTTAATATTTTTATTTTCTTTTTCATGTTCTTTTTATACCTATTTTTGATGAATACACGGTTTGGTTCCTCATTGAATTTCTTTTTTATAGTATTGATTTATTTGGTTTAGATTAGTTATAAACAAAACATATCTGCAATCGCAGAACATGTGCATAACAATTAAAACTAATCTTTAACAAAAAACACTAAATGAAAAAATTCATGAAATGAACTTTAAAGTATTCAATAAACTGTTATAGTTATAGAAATATTTAAGGGTTTTCACGGGCATCATTAAACAAACCCCTAAAATATAATGCTCTTCCAATAGACTCTGCTAAACACATTTGGCATATTTTTATGCGGCAAAATCAAAGACACAATAACTAATGGACCAAAATGTTTTTCCCCAAATAAGCTTCTGAACAGGTGTTTAGTTGTCACTGCTGTTGTTGTTGTTGTTGACATGCTTTTGGCGCAAATAACTAAATGTAGAGGCCAAAAATTGGTAATACACCATTGACAACAATCTATAATTATGTTTTATTAATAATAATGCTATCGGGATATGCGATCATAAACAATGGTGTGGCGCATGAAGATGTTGTTGAGATAGAGGACAAACCCATCCCTTTTGATTCGGCAGCATCAGAACAAACACAAACAACATTTATTCACTCATGGTGGTTTGATGGCCTTTTAGTGTCATCCATAGCCATTGCCGGTTCCTTTGTTGTTTATTTTGTTATCAATCACTTTCTGAAAAGGACCGCAGATTCCCTTCGCTTGGATAAGGGGGATCTCAAGGGTATCCGCTCCATCATAAAAATGATACTCATTGTGATGACCCTTATAATAATCCTCTTTCAGTTTTCATCAATTAACGCTGCCACCGCAGGGGCAATAAGTGTGATTGTGGGAACCGTTATAGGCTTTTCATCCAGAAATACCATCAGCAACGCAATTGCAGGCATAATTTTGCTGTCAGCAAGGCCGTTTAAGATAGGAGACAGAATTAGCACCACACAAGACGATATCTTACTTGGAGATGTTGTAGAAATCTCACTCATATTCACAAAGATAAAGGCAGTCAAAAACGAACTTGTCACTGTCCCCAACCAGTCACTGCTGCAAAATCGACTGGTGAATTACAGCGGGTTTGAGCATTTGGCAGTATCTATTGAAGTCAATGTAATTTATGGAAGCGACAAAGACAAGATAAAATCGTTGCTTGTGGCATCCGCCTCCAACACAGTTGGCATAATCCCTGACAACCCCAAACCATATGTCGTATTGAAAAGATTTGATAACTTTGCAGCGGTATTTGAGTTGAGGGCCTACACAAAAAGGTCAAATGAATTCCCGAGAATACAGTCAGACATTATGGAAAGCGTGTTTGACTCGTTCCAAAAGTCTGGATTGGATTTAACAGTACCTCAAGCCCAACTCAATTTTGATAGCACCAACAGTCAGAAAAAAAAGATGGATGACAAGTGACATGGTGTATTCCTAATGGAGGACACAAAATAATATTTCACATAATTTGTTCTCAATCCCCATATTACAATCTAAACGGTTCCAACTCATTTTGTAAGGCACTTGTCAACCCTGGAAT
>JBNJLU010000083.1:0-7054 GCA_050591185.1 Candidatus Nitrosocosmicus sp. | reverse complement strand
CACTTTAACGCTTTTATAATTCCCATTGTTTCCAAGTAGTTATAAATAATATAATAGATAAATTGCTCTAAACAATATTAAGTATTACTTAACTTTTAGCAAAAAGACTAGTGTAACTCATTGTGAAAGCATGTTTTATTGCCAGTATGGCATATAGATTTAGTAGAATCTACCAAGTATACCAAAGCATCTGAATCACAATCTACCAATATTTTATTTACAGGCTGAATGTTGCCAGACTCTTCACCTTTCATCCACAGTTTGTTATGAGAAGTGCTCCAAAACCATGCATTTCCGGTATCCATTGTTTTGGATAGTGCATATTTATTGATGTATCCCACCATTAAAACATCTTTTGTACTAATATCTTGGACTACCACTGGTATCAGACCATTCCGTTTTTCAAAATCTATTTCATTAATGGTTTTAAGCATCTACAAACATTATAACACGACGATATAAAATTTTTGGGTTATTTGCAGTAATAATTCTTAATAATTAGTTTGAGACAAACACTATTACTATCAATAACCAGAATAAAATAGTCATCCAATATGAATAATCATCAGAGCAACATAAAGGAGGAAAATAAAATTCTTCATATAGGATTCGATGACACCGATTCAACTAACGGAAGGTGTACCACTCATTTGGCATACCTACTTACAAATACTCTAGTAAAAAAATTTAGAGTAAATTTCATTGACTTTCCTTTGTTAATTCGATTGAATCCCAACATTCCTCTTAAAACTAGAGGAAATGGGGCAGTTTGTTTAAGAATAAAAGGTAAAAGATATGAGGAAATTAAAGAAGAGGCCAAGTATTTTATAGAAAATTACTCGGATATAGGAAACGGTGCAAATCCGGGTTTAGCTTTTTATGAAGAAAACAACATTGCCAACGATATAATCTCTTTAAGTAATAATGCAATGGATACTGTATTAAGCAAACAGCTAGCTGAAAAAACTGCAAAAAAAAATAGCATACAATATCACCTTTTTGGAAAAGGGCATGGATTGGTAGGAGCATTAGCAGCAATTGGTTGCTGTCTTGATACCGATCATACTTATGAAACAATTGCATACAGAAAAAAAGAGAATATTGGGGCGATAAGAAAAATAGATAAATCCAAGGTTAAAAAAATAAGCGACGAATCATTTCCAAACACATTTAATAATTTTGATTATAGAAAAAAAAGAGTTTTAATTGCACCGCATGGCCCAGATCCAGTATTTTGTGGAATCCGCGGAGAAGATCCATTAATCACTACAAAATTCATGGAGAATCTGCAAATAGACGAGGACTTGGATGGATACATGGCATTTAGATCAAATCAGGGAACAAATTTGCATTTAACTAAAGAAAGAAGATTATCAAGGATACTACCTTTTACATCAGGTCATATCAATTGCCAATTAATTACAAAACCTAATGTCATCAATGGTGGACATGTAATTTTTTACGTAAAGGATAATTTCAACGATATAGTACCTGTTGCAGTTTATGAACCCACACGGTTAACTAAAATCGCGGCCTCATTAGAAATAGATGATAAAGTTGAAATAGGATATGGAGCGCACATTAAATCGAATAAAAGAACCCTAAATCTAGAGTATCTAATTATAAAAGAGTTAAAAGAAATAACATATTTTAAAAACCCCATATGTGAAAAATGCAATAAGAGTATGAAATCGGAAGGAAGAAACAAGGGATTTCAATGCTCAATATGCAAAACTAAAAAAAACAATAAGCCCAAAACAGTAATAAAAAAAGACAGAGGATTGATTTGTGGTGGTTTATATATTCCTGATCCCATAGCCCACAGACACCTCACAAAACCGTATTTTAGATATAATAAAGAGAAAAAATACGATAAAAACCAGATTTTATACTTTTTAAATAATACGGAATGGACCTCAAAAAAATAGCGGGGAGTTGATTTGAACTTACGGCTGGCCGTTTTATCAAAGCACAGAAACCGCTCTGCGGGTTATGAGCCCGCCGGGATAACCTAGCCCCCTATTAAGGTCTGGCTTCCCCACCCCGCTAATTAATAGTTGTAATATCAGGATTATATATATGATGATGACACATTTTCAATTTTAAAAAACTAAACATAAAAAAATTGCGGCAGTTATAAGCAAATGAGAAGAGATATTTTTAGATGCGGGAGATGGGATTTGAACCCATGGACCCCTAAGAGATGAGGTATCCCAATTGTCCTAGTTTCTGAGCTTCATGTATTTATATCTCACGCCTTTGACCAGGCTTGGCAACTCCCGCATAAAAGAATTTTCAGAAAACCACATATATATCAATAAAACCCCATAAGTTAACCATTTTAAAAAGTCAAAATGTAACTTTATTTATATGACATAATAAGAAAAACAAATCATTCTAACAGTTAGTTCCTATTGCTTATCAAAGTAATACTTTAGGGCAGAGTATCTCAAACTTGGTTCTTTTACAATACAGTAAAGATAGATATAATATTAAACAACAATAAGGATATAGTACAATATGATAGCCAATAATCATTGTGTCATCAAATAAGATTTGTAAAATAACCTATTCATATGTTAAAACTTTAGGTACTGAATGTTATAAAATAATAGATTTTCAAGTATTAAAAAATTATAAACATAAATTAATGTTTATTTTCCACCCAACAGGTTTACAAATATATCATCCAAAGTTATTGGGGATACAGCAAATGATAAATTAGTATTCATTGCCAATTTGGATATTTCCTGTAAATTAGTTTCGAATGTAAATAACCGAATGGAGTCTGAGCTTATATTAATTATTTTTCCAAAAGAAGAAAAAAGGTCTTTGATACCAGTGTTATTGTATTTGCTTGATTCATGGATATCCACCCGTATTTGATAATTTAACGTATTTCGTAAATCAGTCATATTACCTTTTGATATAACTTTACCCTTATCTAAAATAAAAATAGAATCAGATAATAATTCTGCTTCATCCATATAGTGAGTGGTCAAAACTATGGTTCTGCCTTTATTTTTCCAATCTTTAATAATAGACCAAACCTGCCGTCTAGAAACCGGATCTAAACCAATTGTAGGTTCATCTAGAAATAATAAAGGGGACTCTGTTGCCATAGCCATACCAACTAAAATTTTCTGTTTCATGCCACCCGACAGATTCAAAACAGGGATATCTTTTGCAGAGTAAAGGTCTAATCGGTTTAAGATGTCAGATGTTTTTCTCGTTGCAGAACTTTTGCTTTCCCCTCTTATCTTTAACCAATTATAGATGTGATCCCAGGGTGTTAATGCACGTAATGGCCTCCCTTCCTGTGGGACAATTGAAATTATTTTACGTATTTTCTCTGGTGAGGACACAACATCATCACCAAACACCAATATTTTGCCAGATGATGGCAATAATTGAGTAGAACAAATACGAACAAAGGTAGTTTTTCCAGCGCCATTTCTTCCCAAAATTGTAGATATTTTACCACGCTCTATTTTTAATGAAACGTCATCCAAGGCCTTTTTGTTTGAGCCTTTGTAGAGTTTACTTACATTTAGGGATTCTATAGCAAACATATACCTTATTTACAATATTAAAAAATTCTAATATTCATTTTTTAAATTCTTTTGCTAAATCTTTAAGTAGATTTTTTTGTTTATCATTGATCTTATCAGGCAATTTGACCTCGACTTTAACATATTGATCCCCCCTTCCGTATCTTCCATACCTTGGCAAACCCTTACCCTTAATTTTGAAAACGGAGTTGGCTTTTGTGGATGCAGGTATCTTTAATTTTTCCGCTCCATCCAAAGTTGGAACTCGTGCTTCTATACCCAATATCATGTCAGTGAAAAAAACCTCATAACTGCATATTAAATCACCTTCATCCAGCACTTTAAAAAGATTGTGAGGTAAAACATGGATACGTATTAAAAGATCACCGTTTACACCACCCTGTACGTGTTCTCCCTTTCCAGATAGCCTTAATGTTGTACCGTCTTCTATGCCAGGTGGAATATCGATATCAACAGTATTTGTTTTGTTAATTTTTCCGTTTCCTTTACAAGTATGACATGGTTTTTCTATTACTCTACCTTCACCGTGACACGTATTACAAGTTTCTAGAGAAATAAAGGTAGAAAACTGATTTTGATTATAAACTCTTCTTGTTTGTCCTTGTCCGTTACATGTTACACATTTTTTAGCAGACGTACCAGGAGCGGCGCCTGAACCTGAACAGGTAGAGCAGTTTTCGATTGACGGAATCTGGATTTCTTGCTTATGTCCTTTTAAAACATCCTCCAAGGTCATATCAACTTCATATAGAAGGTCCCTTCCCCTAATTCGCCTGTCATTATTTCTTGAACTGAATCCGAAAGGATCGTTACGATTTCTGCCTCCGCCGCCCATTCGGCCAAAAATCTGTTCAAAAATATCGCCCACACCACCGAAACCCATATCCTTGAAAATTTCAGCAAAGTTATCCTCAGAGCCCCTGAATACTTCCTCTGTTCCGACATGACCATAAGTATCATAGCGTTTACGTTTCTCTTGATCAGACAAAACAGCATATGCTTCAGAAATTTCTTTAAATTTTTCTTCCGCTTCTGATGATTTATTACGATCAGGATGATATTTTAGAGCTAGTTTTCGGTAAGCGGACTTTATTTCGTCTTTAGATGCGTTTCTTGAGACACTTAATACTTCATAATAATCTCTTTTAGTTGCCATCACAAATCATAAAAATAAGTAGGGTGGGAATTGCATTAGATCAGGTATTTGTACCTGAATTGGGTGTGCCGGGGCTGGATTGTGTTGGTTCTCTAGTACTTTGGTTAGGGTCGCTTTCGTTTGGAGGAACATTACCACTGGTATCACCTGAACCTGTAGGAGAATTTGCAGCAGCAGCATCTTGATACGCAGCAACACTAATTTCACTAAGCGCATTCTTTAGGTCAGTTACCTTTGATTTCATAGCATCAGCATTGTTAGTTGAAATAGCATCTCTTAAATCATTAATGAGTGTAGTTACTTTATCTTTTTGATCTGGTGTGACTTTATCTTTCAGGTCTTGATTAATCAGTTTTTCTGCAGAATATATTAAATTATCAGATTCGTTTTTCACCTGTGCTTCCTCTATCTTCTTTTTATCAATTTCAGCAAACTCCTCAGATTCTTTTTTCAATTTTTCTATTTCCTCCTTAGATAATTTTGTACTTGCAGAGATAGTAATTTTAGCTTCTTTAGAGGTTGCTAAATCCTTTGCGGTTACATTTAAAATTCCATTGGTATCTATATCAAATGTCACCTCAATCTGTGGAACACCTCGAGGTGCAGGTGGTATGCCAGACAGATTAAACATACCTAGAGAAACACAGTCTGAAGCCATAGATCTTTCTCCTTGGACTACATGAATGGTTACCGCAGTTTGATAATCAGCAGCGGTTGTGAATACCTTGCTTTTTTTGGTGGGAATGGTAGTATTACGTTCAATTAAAGCCTCTTTGAGTCCTCCCATAACCTCCACTCCAAGAGTTAGTGGAGTCACATCCACCAATAAAATATCTGTTGTCACCTCACCAGAAATAATTGCCCCCTGTATCGCTGCGCCCAACGCTACTGCTTCCATTGGATCAACACCACCTTCAGGTTCTTTATTCATTACAGAGGATACAAATTGTTTAACTAATGGCATTCTGGTGGGTCCTCCTACCAAAATTATTTTATCAATATCAGTGGTATTTAGTTTGGCATCTTTTAAGGATTGTAACATGGGGTTTCTGCATCTTTCAACAATAGGTCTCATCATTTCTTCCAATTTTGCACGGGTCAACGTTAATATGAAATTTTTCGGTCCAGAGGAAGCATCATAAGCCAAGAATGGCAAGTTTATTTCAGTAGTAACAATATTAGAAAGCTCGATTTTTGCTTTTTCAGCAGCTTCACGAACTCTCATCATGGCGGCTTTATCATTTTTTATATCCAGACCAGACTGTTTTTTAAATTCGTTGACAAGATAATCTATTAAAACATTATCCATATCGGTACCTCCTAATTGGGTATCCCCAGAAGTGCTTTTTACCTCAAATACACCCCCACCCATTTCCATAATGGTAACATCCAAAGTTCCACCCCCAAGATCAAATACCATTATTTTAAGGTCTTTTTGGACCTTGTCTAATCCAAACGCAAGAGATGCAGCAGTAGGTTCATTGATTATTCTTACTACTTCTAAACCAGCGATCTGGCCTGCATCTTTTGTTGCTTGACGTTGATTGTCGTTGAAATAAGCAGGAGCAGTAATAACAGCTTTATCAACAGTATCACCAAGAAATGCCTCAGCATCCCTTTTAATTTTTTGTAGAATAAATGATGAAATCTGTTGTGGGGTATACTCTTTTCCAAATACCCTAAATTTATAATCAGTACCCATCTTTCTTTTGGCAGCCATAATTGTACCTTCAGGATTAGAGAGCATTTGGCGTCTTGCAGGTTCACCAACCATTAATTGACCATCTTTTGAAAAAGCAACCACTGATGGAAATGATTTTCCTCCAATTGAAGTGCCTTCAGCAGCTTGGATTATTACAGGTTTTCCACCAACCAAGGTTGCTGCGGCAGAGTTGCTGGTTCCAAGATCAATTCCTATTATTTTTCCCATTTAAATTTCATCTCCTTGTCTATTATTATTATTATCGATATTTTTAACTATCTTTTTTGAAACTTCAACTAAACTTGGACGCAGAACTCGATCATTTAACAAATACCCCTTTCGAATCTCTTTTGTGACAATGTTTTCCTGTACACCATCACTATCGTCACTATATGAAAATCCTACAATTTCATGAAGATTAGGATCGAATGAGTTATTCAATGAATCTATTTCCTTAATACCCTCTTTTTCTAGAAAGATATTGATATTTTTCAAAATACTTTCCAATCCCTCAATGATTGCATTATCAATTTTCTTTTGTTTTATTGTATCTATAGCGCGCATAAAGTCTTCCTGTATATTGACAACAACAGATAATACATCGGCTTTAATGGACAGTATTTT
>JBNJLU010000082.1:0-7109 GCA_050591185.1 Candidatus Nitrosocosmicus sp. | reverse complement strand
GTGGGTTTTTTTTTGGGAAAGAATATGAACAGAAAAAATAACGACTCTGCCATTTTATATACCGGGAAAACATCGTTTACAAGTAAAATAGCTGCATGCCTGAAAGGGGTTGCATCCGCGGGAGTTAAAATACCGTTATCTGAAGAGTCCATGCCCGATGAGAATAGGATAAATGGAACTCACGTTGCCAAATACGCTTCAGTGTTGAAACAGGATAAAGGTCTGTATGAGAAAAGATTTTCAAAGTTACTTCATAACAATTTGGATCCTGGGGAATATCCGAAACATTTTGAGGAAATAAGAGATAAGATACTTTCCGGTAGTATTGATCAACAGCAACAACAAGGGTAATAAGATGTTTTTAACTTTAAATAACGAAAGGATAATAAATCAAAAAATATCTCTGTTTTGAATAAGGTAGGATGTGTTTAAAATAAACAATATTAATTTTGTCGAGTCTTGTTATTCGATTATCAATAAAGGTGAATCAGATGAGTAGGATGGCAAGAAGGGAAGAGGCTGAAGTTGAATGGAAGCCCAGAACCACATTGGGAATGATGGTGGCCAGTGGAAAAATAAATTCCATGGAACAAATTTTTGAGAATGGTCTGAGAATACAAGAAGCAGAAATTGTAAAACATCTGTTACCTGATGTAAAGACCCAGGTGGTTAGTGTTGATATAGTTCAAAAACAGACAGATGCTGGTGAATTGACACGGTTTAATGCATTGGTTGCTTTGGGTAATGAGTCGGGTTGGTTTGGATTGGGTAAAGGAAAAGCCCACCAAATGAGAAATTCAATAGATAAGGCTACCAATGCTACATACTTGAACGTAATTCCAGTTAAACTCGGTTGTGGAAGTTGGGAATGCCGATGTGGTCAACCTCATTCTGTACCCTTTAAAGTAAGGGGAAGAGGGGGGAGTGTTACTATCGAAATAATACCTGGCCCTAGGGGTTTAGGCATTGTGGCTGGCGAGCACATTAAAAACCTGTTAAAGTTGGCTGGATTAAAAGATGCGTGGACCCGATCCTATGGATCAACTAGTACGATGTCATCCACTGCTAAAGCCATATTTAGTGCATTAAGAAATACATTCCAAACGGGGTAGATATCAAAATGGTATATTTAGTAGTAAGAATGAAAGGGACTGTAAATGTTCCTTATTGGGCAAGAATAACACTAGAAAGTCTGTGTTTAAATAAACGATTTCGAGCCACAATAATCCCAGAAAATGAGCAGACTTTAGGCATGCTAAGGAAAATCAAGGAACACGTGTCCTGGACGAGTGTAGATACCGAATTCATCAGGGAATTCATAGAGAAAAGAGGTCGAAGTTCTGCATCCAAGTTATTATCCGCAGCAGCAGATACGGTAGCAGATACAGCCGCACCAGATAATCCGAATGGCCAAATCAATAACAATAATGCCGAAAACAAAGAATCACAAAATGTTGATTTAAGCAAAATTGTGTCTATTATTTCTCAAAATGAATTGTATTTATCAAAGGTATCTGGAATTAAACCCTGGTTTGCATTAAACCCACCTAAAGGCGGTTTTAAGAGAAAGTCAAAACGATCATATTCCCAGGCTGGAATCCTTGGGGAAAACAAAGAGTTAGTATCTATCGTAAAAAGGATGATGTAGTGAAACAAAATGAATTGTAATTCGAATTTGTTGTTATTGCCATTCGAAAACTTTAATATTTATACTCTTTCTCCTTATCAATTGAATGGATGGAATTGGTGATAGTGTGCTATGGCTACTCGTTTAAGAAAAAGTAGAAGACAACGTGGGACACGCTTTTGTGGTTGGGGACAGATTGGTCAGCACCGTGCTTCAGGCAGTCGAGGTGGCGTTGGAAACGCAGGAAAACATAAACATTTCTTCATGAGAACCAATAAAGAGGAACCCGATCATTTCGGGCATGAGCAGTTTCATGCCCTAAGAAAAAGCGATGTTTCTAGGTGGGTTAATTTAAGGGACTTGAATCAGTTATTAAGATATTCTAAATCTGGTGAGGATGGTAAGGCTGTTTTGGACCTAGGTGAATTAGGTTATGAAAAACTTTTGGGAAGCGGTAGGGTTGAGGCAGTTTTTACTATTAAAGTTAAGCAGGCTTCAAAATCTGCAAAGGATAAAATTACTGAAGCCGGAGGCGAGGTGTTAATTTTAAATGAGCTCAATAAAGAATGACGGTATTTTCAGAACTGTAGTAAAGAAGGTTTCACCTTTAATTCCTCAGGTAGAAAAGCCTAAAAAGAAGATTACGCTAAGGAATAAACTGATATGGACTGGGATAGCTTTATTGATTTATTTTACAATGGGGCAGGTTCAGTTATATGGTATTATTGTTGACCCTGCTAATGATCCTTTAGCATTTGCTAGGGTTATATTCGCAGCACAGCAAGGAACCCTCATTGAACTTGGTATTGGGCCTATTGTTACTGCGGGATTGTTGATGCAGTTGCTTAAAGGGTCTGACATGCTTAAGCTCAACTTTAGAGATCCAAATGATCGTTCCCTTTTTACCTCTGCAACAAAAATAGTTACATTAATTGTTATCGTTGCGGAGGGTGCTCTTTATGGCCTTGCTGTTTATGGTGGGTCAACTCCATCACCGGGTCATACTGGAGTTTTGATTGCACAGCTGATTGGAGCCAGTGTTGTAGTTATGTATTTAGATGAGCTTGTTCAGAAAGGCTGGGGTCTTGGATCGGGAATAAGTGTGTTTATCATGGCTGGGGTAGCTCAGGCCATTGTCTGGAGTATTTTCAACCCTTTTCCGGTGCCAAACTTTCCGGAGTTGACTGGACTTATACCTGGTTTAATTAGCTCTGGGTTAGACGGAAATGCCGCGGAAATGTTGCTTCGTTCTGCTCCGCCAGCCCCCACTCCTAATTTGCCCAGCATTTTTGGCTTGGGTGTTACAAGTGGTATACTGTTGCTATTGGTTTATGTGCAGGGAATCCATGTTGACATTCCAATCGTATCAACTAAGTATAGAGGATTTACGGCAACATATCCATTAAAACTTCTATACACTTCAAACATACCCGTGATTTTGGCTTCTGCATTACTGGCAAACGCAATGTTTCTGGGGAATATGCTGTGGGCCAATTTTAACCCTAACAACGACAGTCCCTTTTTTAACATGATTGCTCAATATACCGGACAATCTTCAACCCCGTCGGGTGGTCTGTTCTATTACATGAGCCCTCCGGGGTCTTTGGACGCTGCTTGGGCTGATCCTGTGCATGCTGTGGTTTACGTGTTGTTTATGACCGTCATAATTACCATATTTGGACGGTTATGGGTTGAACTTGGTGGCCTCTCAGCCAAATCTGCTGCAAAGAACCTATTGGATGCAGATGTACAGGTTCCTGGATTTCGACGTTCTCAAAGCTCGGTTGAGTCTTTGCTTAACCGCTACATTCCCTCCGTTACTATAATCGGTGGGATAATCATTGGGTTATTGGCAGGTGTCTCAAATGTCTTTAGTGTCTTTGGAACGGGTATAGGTTTGTTGTTGATGGTTGATATCCTTGTGAATTACTATAACCTGTTGGTCAGAGAGCAAGTAGACGTCCATATGCCTAAACTTGCATCGTTGATAGGAAGGGACTAGCCTAATAAACTAAAATATTGATTTAATTTTTTTAAAGTCACTATTTTATAAAGTATTTTTTAGACTGCTTTTGAAATTTAAGCAAAATAATAATATGCTGATAATTACAAAATTATAAAGATAAAAATATTGGTTTTCTTTTTTAGTTAAGATGGTATATGAGTAAAAGGGTTATAATAGTTGGAATTCCCGGTGTTGGAAAGTCTACTGTTATAACGAATGTTTTGAATACGCTTTCAAAACAGGGGGTTGATGTTAAAATTGCAGAGTTTGGAACACTAATGTTTGAACAGGCGAAACTATTGTCAATTGCAAACAGGGATGAGCTTCGAAAATTAACGCTTGAGCAGCAAAGATCACTACAAGAAATAACTGCTAATTACATCTATTCCCTTAAAAATGAGGCAGTGATTATAGACACCCATCTTTTTATAAACACGGTGGAAGGGTATTATCCTGGAATACCATACAAATTGTTGGATATCCTAAAGCCAACCCATCTTATCCTATTAACCGCAAATTCTGAAGAAGTTTGTGAAAGGCGGAAAACGGATATCGCCAGGCAAAGAGATTTGATTACGGCAGATGAAATATCCGATGAGTTAAGCATATCTAAAACAATGATTGCGTCAAGCTCCATTTTCTCTGGATGTCCTTTTTCGATTGTTCAAAATAACAATGGCCAGTTAGAAGAAGCAACATTGCGCATATGCAAGACAATTATTCATTAATGCTTATTGATTTACTTATTCGTTACAGGTCGTATATGCATAAATATCAACTATCATATAGTTTCTTTATTTAGAATTTATTCTTGTCTGCCATGATAAGAGTCACAATATTGATTAGCTAAAGCATAATTTAATGTGGATTAATAGGATCAAAAGCCAGCAATAAGGTTTCAAACAACTGATGCAGTGTATATAGATAAATACATCAGTGAAACCAGGTCACCGCAGAAAAGGTGTGTAATGTTAATATTTCCATCAGTACAAATCATCTTTTTTTTTGATAGCTTTATATATACAGAAGTTGAAAAAGACCAAAATTAGTTTTAGTGTTAAAAATGGGGCCAAATGAAATAAATTGTATAAAAAATGAATCAAACGATAAAAATAAAAAAAAGATAAGTGTTGTTATCTCTGGATGGCCTGCAGTCGGTAAAACTACTATCGCGGAAAACATAGCAAAAGACTTCAATCTAAAGCTATGGAATGGTGGTGATATTTTAAAGATGATGGCATATGAACGGGGTTATTCTTCATCATTAAACCATGATTGGTGGGACACAGAGGAAGCCATAGCTTTTATGAAAGAAAGAAACAACGATCCTAATTTTGATAGGGAGGTTGATAACAGATTGATTGGCCTGGTTAACGGCGGAAATGTAGTTATAACCAGCTATACCCTTCCGTGGATATCTGATGCCACAGTTAACTTTTGGTTACAGGGCTCGGTAGATAACCGCGCAAAAAGGTTGGCTATGAGGGATAAGATTAGTGTACCTGAAGCAAAAAGAATTGTCCTACGCAGGGACAATGAGAATAAGCTAATCTACAAAAGAATTTATGATTTTAGTTTTGGTGAAAACCTGGATGTCTTTGACTTTGCATTAAATACCGATTTATTGTCTTTGGATTGCCTTGTTGACTTGTCTAAAAGAATCATTAGGAATATCCTGAGTCCTTGATTTATTTATAACCTGTTTATGTAGAAACATATATGGATCAGCGTTTTCCTCAACTAAATAACCTTATAACAATAAACGACAGCATAACCGATGAAAAGCATGGTTACTATCCGTCTAAACGCCCTATCAAAAATTTACTTAGTTATGGGTTGATTTTATTGGATAAGCCCCCAGGGCACACTAGCCATGAAATAGTTTCGTACGTAAAGAAAATATTGGATGTAGAAAAAGCAGGACATAGCGGAACCCTGGACCCTGGTACAACTGGATTATTGCCTATAGGCTTGGAAGAAGGCACAAAAATAGTCCCGATTCTATTATTGGGGCCGAAAGAGTATGTGGCATTGGCTAGAATCCATAATCAAATTCCTCCTGAAAAATTGGCAAAAATAATAAAGGAATTTACTGGACCCCTGTTCCAAAAGCCACCACAAAGATCCTCTGTAAAACGTCAAACCCGAATCAGAACCATATATGAGATGGATATGTTAGATCAATTTGATCGACTAATCCTGTTACGGGTTTTGTGCGAATCTGGGACCTATATTAGAAAATTGGTTTATGATATGGGCGAGGTGCTTGAATGGGGTTCTTCAATGATTGAATTGCGAAGGACTAAAGTGTGGGACTTTGCTGATGAGATGCAGTTTGTCAGGTTACATGATTTAGTGGATGCGTTTTCCCTTTATAAGGAAAAAAACGAAGAGGAAAAATTACGAAGACTTATCCTTCCAATAGAGTCTGCTTTAACCAATATACCTGCTGTAACGATTAGAGACACTGCTGTAGACGCCCTTTGTCATGGTGCACAGCTGGCTTTGCCTGGCGTTGTGGCCATCCCTAAAAATTTAGCAAGAAATGATCTTGTTGGCATTTATACTCAAAAAGGTGAAATTGTGGGCCTTGGGACATCATTGTTAGCCTTTGATGACTTTTTCAAGCAAAAAAAAGGCATTTCTTTTCAAATCAAAAGAATTGTGATGAAGCCTAATACATATCCTAAATTCTGGTCAACATCAGATACTGTTATTTCCGTTCCAGAAAACAATAATTCTGAGGATTTGACCGGAGGTGACGACGATAATTGATCCATTTTTTTTCTGTTGCAGGCCTTGATACTTTATCTATTTTTGTTATCTTTTGTTATATGGTTTCCCCGATCCCTGGACTTTTTTTGTCGAGCAAAGATATCTTGCGCGCCAAGTTTTCAATTGTACCGGGCACATGACAACTGCAAATACACTCGGCGCAATCTGCATGTTTTAAACCTTTACAGGGCTCAGATAACTGTAATTTTTCCATAAACCTATCACCATGTATATAGCCTCTAAATTTAATTGTTTTATTAACAAAAAATCTTATAATTGATTGACAATATCATTATATATTAATTAAATTGTCTATAAAACTGGGTACAAATGATTTAGCTAAATATCCTTTCCTAAATGAGGCTTCACTATATATCAAAGATACTCATTTTGATTTACTGGAATTTGATAGAAGTGAAATGTCTTTTATAATAGACAGATCGTTTGATAAAATTGAAAGCTTTATAAAAAACAATGAAACCAGATACTATTATAAAATAGATAGATTTGAAATTGAGATTTTAACCTTTTTAGCGTCCTTATTGATATTGAAGTCTGCGTCGATTGATGTTGTTACCAAAAAATTTGCCTTGTTGGAATCAATGAGGTTTGAAAAATATTTGATAGATGATTTAAAAAATTCTTTCAAAGACGAGAAGAAGAGATTGATTTTATTAAAAATCTTTAAAGAAGTGTTTAAAA
>JBNJLU010000081.1:0-7134 GCA_050591185.1 Candidatus Nitrosocosmicus sp. | reverse complement strand
TTCACAAGCTAGGTGCAACATCTGAGATAAACGTTTATTAGCAGAAACACCACCCACTATCAGAAATTCTTTTTTTTCGGTAAATGATAATGCTCGCTCTACTGCTTCCACTACCATAGAAAATGCAGTCTCCTGCAATGAAAAACATATATCACATATGTTGTGTTTTTTTTCATGTATTAACGTTTTAGCGGCAGTCAATAACCCTGAAAACGAAACATCATTTCCCTTGATAACATACGGTAATTGGTATACAAAATTTTTATCAGATAAATCAGACAATTCTTCAATCTTATTACCGCATGGAGAAGCAAACCCCATGCTTCGTCCAATCTGATCCAAAAGCTGACCAATAGTAATATCCAAAGTTTCACCGAAAACTCTCCATTTATTTTTGTGATATACAAGAATCATGGTATGCCCACCTGAAACTAAAAGCGTGAGTGGATTATTCAGGTCAGTGAGTTTTATACCCAATTCAATATGACCAAGGGCATGGTTAACTGGGATTAATGGAATATCATAGAAAGAGGACAAAGAACGTGCTATTACAGCTCCAATTCGCAAGCATGGTCCTAATCCAGGCCCAGCAGAGTACGATATCAAATCAACATCTTTCATTCCAATGTTTGCATTATCAAGGCATTCTTTGAGTACTTTTGGTGCAGTCATAGCATGATGTTTTGATGCATCTCTCGGATGTATTCCCCAGCCAGCAGGCGCTCTGTAAATATCGCGAACTTCAGATAATACCATAGCATCATTTTTGTTATTGCTCATAACATCATTTTCACTGTTTATCACGGAACAGCTGAAGGTATGAGCAGTGCTCTCTATTCCCAGACAAAGCATAATTTAATTCCTACTGGTAGTAGAAACTATTTTAATGATATCGTTATTTTTCAGCATATGTTCAGCACCTATCCTTTGTTTGGATCTTACGTCAATTGCATAAAGGAACCCTTTTCCCAAGTCATTATGAATAAGATTTGCTAATTGCTTTGCAGTAATATTTTTTGAAACTATCCGAGCATCAGGTAAAACATTACCCTTTTTATCGGTGAATTTATACTCATCTTCAACAGGATACACCACAATGTTATTTAAAATTTCAAAGCAAGCGTGATTTATAATATTTTGAACCCCTGTCGAACCAAATTTCTTTAAAACTTTAGACACCATATCCAAAGCTTCTAATTGACTTTTAGAAAGAATACCAGGGTTTTTTATCTCAAAGTCAGGATCTCCAGGTAGGTAATAAATTAAATTCTTTTGTAAGGCTCGCTTTAACAATAACTCAGCTTCAGAAACACATGTAAAAAATAATCTATCCGATCTTTTTAATTTAGAAATATTGGGATCAGAAGAAGGTAAATCCGCTTTGTTGGCAGCTATGATAATAGGTTTGGATGTAAGTCGGATTTGTTTACACAAAATAAGAAGGTCGCTTTTATCCCAATTTGCAGGCTTTTTGGTCAAACCAAGAGCATTTATGGCATTTTTGACAACTTGTTCACTAATAGATAAACCAGAAAGCCGTTTTGATATGGTGTATTCTATTCTTTGTTTTAAGTTTTCACTTTCCCTTATTACTTTATCCCAATCTCTTAAAATCAAAGAATGTATCCATAAATCAAATTCGTTTTCTACAAATTTTATATCAGACAAAGGGTCACCAAAGCCCAAACTAACAGGTTTTCCCTCCTCATCTGTAGAGCCAGATATATCTACAACATGAATAATTACACTGGCTTGCCTAGAATCATCTAAAAATTTATTTCCTAATCCTCTGCCAGAATGAGCACCAGGAACTAAACCAGCTATATCTATCAGTTTTACTGGAATAAATCTAACGCCGTTAATACATCTAGAATTAATCGGATTATCCATTACACCCATTTCTTTACAAACACAGTTAATTCTTACAAAAGCAATACCCACGTTAGGTTCAATGGTAGTAAATGGAAAATTAGCGACCTGAACTGATAAATCCGTAGCAGCATTAAAAAATGTTGATTTGCCAACATTAGCTTTCCCCATTAAACCAACTATCAATTATAAAAGTAATCTAGTAATTCATATATTTACTTTCAAATCTTGTTAATATTGATTTAGGATGTATTAACTAAATATTAAAATTTTTATCAACCAAGAAACAAAATAAAATTGGTATTGAAGTGGCAGGAATAATTGCAATCTGTAACATTAATAAAGAATACGGAAAAGAAAAGTTAATCTATAATGTATTTAGAGGCATGCAATTACTTCAACACCGCGGCAAAGCTTTCTGGAAAATAAATTCAGGTCAATTTAATGTTGAAGGATATGGAGCTCTATCATCATTTGATACTATTAACGAAATGATCAAAAAGCAAAAGAAAAATATTTTAAATACAGCCATAGGATATCTTTCTAAAAAAAAACCCAAACACAGAAAATACAGTAAATCCAATTTTGCATTAGATGGTTTTTTCATAGATATAGATAGACTTTCAACTCACCCTTTAATAAAAAACAATAAAAATATTGAACCACTGTATCAGATTTATTTTATTTTTAAAGAACTGTTAGAAAGAGATGATCCATATCGAGCCTCGGAGTTTTTAGACAGACATTTGCGTGGAAACTACGCAATAAACATAGACAATAAAATATATGTTTTTAGGAACAGTACAGGATTCAAGCCTTTATTTATAGGTGAGAATAAAAAAGAACAATTTTACATTACAATATCAGAAAATTATGTTGAAAACTTTTTTGATGGTTTAAAATTAAGACAGACAGAACCAGGCCAACTAATTAGCATGGATTTAAAAAATGGGATCAAAATTCTTACGCAGGTAGACAGAAACAGAATAATGATGGATCCTTTTGAGTTTATGCGAGAATCACATGTATCAAGCATTTTCGATAATAAGAGCATCTACACCATAAGAAAAAATATCGGAAAACTGCAAGCAGAATTTCTTTCAAAAAAAAACATAGATACAGACATGATCTATGCTGAACCGGATTACGCCAGACCGATGGCATTGGGGTTCAATATAGAGTACAAAAATAAGAACAATTTTGAAATGTTAGAAGGAATAATAAAAGATCGTTACGATGACTCTGACCATATGATAGACTATTCCGAGCAAGTTAGCAAAAACAAGCTGTTATCAAACGGAAAGACATTAAAATTCATAATAGAACCACTTACAGAGGACAAAAACATTACATCTATTCAGGGTACAATTCAAACCGGAGGTACTGCTATTGAAACAATATTTTATTTAAGAAAGGCCCGCGCAAAAAAAATCAACATAGTAGTTAGTTCTGTAGCTACTATTGATGGCAGACAAGTTGGGCTATACACTCAACAAAGAGATTTAATTGCTAGGAAATATATCGGCAAAATAGCCTATATTGACGAGTTAAATGCTAAAATCTCTAGTGAGATAGGAGCAGATAAAGTATTTTACAATTCTCCAGAAATTTTATCCAAAGGAATAGGAGTGCCTGAAAGTCAACTATGGTTCCCAGAATGGATACGTTTTTTAGAATATAAATAAAAACGTGCTAATAGTAATAAATATCAGTGCCAATACAGAAGATTAAAAGCAGAAGATGTTTTGATATTAACACGGAAAAAAATAATATCTGAAAATAACTTTCAAATTGAAGGAAAAATTATACATAAAATAGAATTAAGAGAATATAAATTAAATTCTCACACCAATGAAGAAAACTATTCAATAATGCTCTATGTAAACACAGACGCTGGAGAAACGGAGGTAGACTATTTGGGAAAACCAACTAAAGACAAACAAACATTTGAAGAGAGTTTTGATTTTTTATGCAATTATAATGGCATCTCATCAACGCTCAATAGAATAATCATAGAGATTAATAATAATAATGCCATTTAAAATTAGTTCAAGTAAATTAAAGTCAGATTAAATAAAAGAGTTCATTTAATTTACGGATACGAGGGTAATTTACCAGAATTTTATTCCACGGTTGATCAAAAACAACTATTCTCCGGGGATATAATACTTCTACAGCATTAATAGGAGAATCATCGACCAGAAGGAAAAAAGGATAACAAGTTTTTGAGGCGTTATCAAAAATAAAAATCAAATCATTAAAACAAATATTATGAAGATCAAGCCATTGTGCTACAAAACTCATTGTAGCTCGATCCCTTTTTGTTATAATAGAGATTCGAAATCCTGTTTTTTGTAATAGACTGGTGACTATCGAAAGATCATTATTAGTTGGAGGAATATCTTTCCAACGGTTTTTCCAAACTTGCGTGAAAAGATCCTGTATATATTTTTCAGGTAGCGGCAGAATATTATGAAGATGCCATTGAGATAGATCTTGCTTTTTTATGGTGGTGTTAAACTTGAAATTATATTCCTCTAACCAAATAAGCATAACATCGGCAAGCACAGAATCCAAGTCCAATGCAATTGTTTTCTGATGGGTCAAATTTAGAATATCACATATATTAAGTAAATACATTATTTTATAATTATTTAATTAAAAAAACATAATTAAATCGCAAATCTATTAAAATTATAAAGTTTGACTATTTACGTTAACCTAAAGAAAAAATTCGATTGAATAAGATTTATTTCTCTTTCGTGCTCATTAAAACATACAGCAGAACATCTTAAAATACATTGGATATGGTTTTCAATTGTACTTTCTCGATTCGTCCTTTAAAAATGCTGCAACAGCACAATTTGTTTTTTCAAATTTTTTTGACGAAACTACAACCAATATGGCCGGCCCCCTCAATCCGTTTGGTATGTGTTGATATAGAACAAAAAGGTAAGAAATTCCTGCAATAAACGTGTCAAAGGAGCAGAATATGTTTTTGTTGCTGAATGTTTTCATTCGAATGTTGTAGAAGAATATGGAAAAAACATGTTTCAGCAGTTGGTGGTACTTGTATCCACAAACAGACAGGTTATTTAGAGATTTATCATGATATTCAACAATCCTATAAGAAATCATTAGTGATAGAATATGCAGCATCTAAAAGAAAGAAACGCAAATTAAAACATATCAACAAGTGGTTTAGATTATTTATTGACCCCTATGATATGAAGATAATTCCTTAAGTTACTAGTACCATTAGGCTATATATAACACCCATCTGCCCCCTTTTACAGTCGGCCATATAACGAAAACAAGACAAGTCAAACATATTGTTCATTAATATAAGCTCGTTTTGGTTGACATTAACAATGGGATCAGGAATTTTTTCGTTTATTAGATGTCATTGACAACCATTTTCTTTATCAGAATAAATATTATATCAGACAGTTCATAACCACAAGTTGGGTTTTTACTTCAGAATGACAAAGCAGGTAAAAGACAGAAATAGAAATAGAGATCGTATGACAATTAAAAAGAAATAAATTTTTTTGCATTACCTATGTTCATCAACAGGTTGTGAAGATAGTAAATAAAAATAAATAAAGCAGTATTTAAGTAGAACTATTGTTATATATACATGTATGTCATCTAATTTAAACGATAGTCCACCACATTTTATAGTATTAAATGCGATATCCAAAAATTTCAATACGGCAGATAAAATTACAAAATCTACAAGGTTATCTAAATCAGAGGTAGAGAAGATTCTCAAGGAATTAGAAGGTCAGAAATTAATTACAGGGTTTGACAAAAAGAGTTTCTTTTTTGGAAAGAAAAGACAATATCAATTAAATGAGATTGGAGTGAAGGTATTAACCAATAAAAATCAGGAATTAGAGGGAAAGATGAGACAGGTTCAACAGTGGTATTCACAAGGTGATAAAACACAAGTTCAATCATTTATGAACGATAACAGAGCTTGGTTACCTATGATGATTTTTTCAGGCATAATGCAGATGGTAATGTTTTCATCACTCATGTCCTTTGCAGGAATGGCAATGACCCCCACGGAAAGTTCCATGGCAGGAGGGGAAGAGAGTGGAACGGATAGCGCTGCTGCAGATACTGGAGCATCAACAGACAGTGTAGATTCACAAGGAGCTGATGTTGCAGATGTAGGAGGAATGGACTTTGATGCTGGGGGATTTGACAGCTTTTAAATATCCCATTTTTTAAAAAATAATGATACAACCATAATAATAATAATAATAATTCTAAAACCTCTTAAATACACAGAGATTACATCAATGTACCATCAGTACAATGACTTTTTTGGAATTGCAATCTCCATGAGTGGTTGACTAATATCTCTAAAATGTTTTATTAATATGCATTTAATTTATGAGTCTCACTATTCCCAACATATACACATATAAGACTCTGTCTTAGGGCCACCCAAGAAATGCCAGAATCTTCGCATTCTCCATAGCCATCTGTTTTTGCAGAACATCGCTCATTTATTTTACATCGTCGTGTAAAATTTGTTATCAAATATAATTTTCTAAATATTATCTATATCAAATAATAAATATATTTATATTTATGAAAAAATTGAAATACAAAAATGAAAAAGTTTGAAGGAATTAAAATCTTTTTTATTGCATTAATTACGGGAAATATAATGGGCATAATATTAATTCAAGTTTTTCAGGATTTGACTATAGTAAATATAACAATTATGGAAATTGTTTTGGTTTTGATCATTATAATGTTATTTATATCTAGCAAGTTATGGAATAAAAGGCAAGATAGAATTAAAAAATTCGACAACAAAACATCCGTATAGTATTATTTTTATTTGATTTATTATGTTATAGATGCTAATTGCTATTTCAATGGGTTATTGTATAAACAGATAATATGAAAATATATTTTATTTAATTTCTACAGGTTCTGTTTAACTTTATATCCCTTTTCTTATTAGGCTCGTAGACTGCAAGGTAAGTAAAATATAGATATGTTTTAATTTGTATTCTTCTTTTTTTCTAGAAGGAAATTATCCCTATTAACATGCTATGTTTCTGCTTAATGCATTGCATGGCTCTCTTATTTATACTCCAATAAAAGAGGAAGATGACATTACATTATTAAGTAAAACATGAAACAACCAAAAATATGTTATAATATACATACAAAATAAAAATTGTTTTATCCACCTAGGACAACCATCAGCAAAGCAATAATAAATCATCATAAAGTTAA
>JBNJLU010000080.1:1507-7140 GCA_050591185.1 Candidatus Nitrosocosmicus sp. | reverse complement strand
GAGATGGTTCTGAAGATATCGTTGTACAACCTGTTCACAAGATTGGCTTGACTGTGATAGATGTAATCTAAGAACAACCAGTTATGCAACAAAGCAATAAACAAATATTCATTTTATTTTTTTTTTGTTGTCCATTTATTATATTTTTAATAATTATTTTTATTCAATCTTCTGGTTTTCGCACAAAATGTTATCCAAAACAGATGGGTTAAACATTAAACATTAAACATTAAACACAGCTGTTGCAATATCGCCATCCAACCAAAACTAATTAATAAAAATCATTATGCTGGCGGCTTCATTAATATAAGAAATTTATAAATGTGTTTAATATTTTGTATGCTATTACATCACCTAAAAAATTCCTAATCTCCTGCAAAACAGAGGCCAATGGCGTATTTGGATATATTTCCCCCCATACTTTATCGTCAATAGATCTAATTTCAAATGTTGAAACAATTGAGTGAAAAAACGAGCTTGTAGGGTATGACCCAACTCCATTGTAGATGGTCCAGACCTATAAGATAAAGGTGAAGCCAAAGTAATTTTACCTCCTGTGGTAAAAGAGCAACTAAATTATACAGATGATGGTGGATGAGAAGATTTGATGTCGAGATAGGTCCCAAGATTGCAATTCTTATTCTGAAACTTGAATTATATGTTTATTTTATTTTATTGTTTTAATAAATGGCATGGAAGAAGGACACAACAAGGTTGCTGTTGTAACCGGCAGCTCAAGCGGAATTGGCCGTGAAGTTTCATTAGAACTTGCAAGAAATGGATTTACGGCATATGCAACGATGAGAAACTTGGCAAAAAGCTCCGAACTAAAGACCCTTGCAGACAGAGAGAAACTGCCCCCTAAAAATAGTACATCTTGATGTTACAGATGACAATTCGGTCAAGAATGCTATTCAAGCAATTTCTGATGAAAGTGACAGGATAGATCTATTGGTAAATAATGCCGGATATGGATTGACAGGGGCATTAGAGGATCTAGATATATGCGAAATAAAATCCCAATACGACACAAACGTGTTTGGATTGATAAGGGCCACACAAGCTGTGCTTCCAATAATGAGAAAACAAAACTCTGGAACAATTGTCAATATAAGCTCAAGTCTTGGCCGGTTTGGCATCGCTGCAAGTTCTGCCTATGTAAGCTCAAAATTTGCAGTAGAGGGGTTGAGTGAATCCGTGTCGTATGAACTTGAGCCCTTTGGTATCAGGACAATACTCATAGAACCTGGAGTGATTAAAACAAGTTTTATCAAATCAGCAGTCTTGGCAAAAAAATCCCAAGATCCTAACTCGCCATACATTCAGTTAATGAAGGGTATGGAAAGTGGAGTGGATAAACTGGTTGAAAACGGATCGAGTCTGGAATATGTTGCAAAGGTGGTGCTAGATGCCATTATGGACAAAAAACCAAAGATAAGGTACTTGGCCGGTAAGGATGTCGAGCAAATACTGGATATCAAAAACAAAATGTCAGACGAAGATTTTCATAATATGCTAAAGCAAATGTAATCAATTAACATGCCTATTGCTATAACAAAGCAATCTGAAAAATCTCAAAACCTCCTTGATAAATAAAAATACTAACCTGAATAACATGTTAAGATAAATTTAGGGAAATATTTTTCCCATCTTCGAATATCAAAATACCCTTCAATTTTAGTCTTGCTCACGAGGTTTTGCAGGGGTATGGATTTTTTAAATTAAGCGCATAAAAAAGTAGAGACTGTCCAAAACCATTTGAAAGTTAATACACAAGTATATACAATCTGAATTTGCTCTATGTAAAGAGCAATAGGTTTGAGTTTGTGGTGGTATGCTTTATATGTTGGAATAACAAGTAAGGACGAATTGAAAATGGTCATTTTGGTCAAATAGGTGGTCATTATGGATATAATTTGGTATTGGATACTACTGTTGGCATGGGTATGAGGGATCCAATAAGGTATAATTTGTTATCGATGATTGTCGATAGGTGTAGAAAACAAGCAATATCTTATTTTATGTTAGTTGTACTAATAATAATGATCAAAAATAGGAATAAGATAGACGAATCTAGGATGATGCTGATCGAAATGGTGGTCATCCTGGAGGTTAACATTGTGAAATGGCTCTGAAATTGATTTTATTGCCTTACAGTATTGATTGATTTTGACCAATCGGCATCATATGCAGCCAAACAGTCAATACCACATCCGGCCGTTAGTTTATCGATGTCAAATTAATGGCACACAGTAATACACTGCGTAAAACTTATAGTTAATGTGGCGTAAACAAGGAAATGGGAAGAACCATTCCATCTTTTAGACAATTATTGGAAATAGAGAAATTGAGTTGGTCTTGCTTTAAAAAGGAGTTACCAACTAAAATGGATAAAAAGGCATTTGATAACTATTTGAAAATGCTGAACTTTATGCTTCGTATCTATCCAATGCCGTTAATCCAATTCCACTGGAATCTGTTATGATGGGCACTCTCTTTCATAATTATAAAACACTTTTAGAGATTCACAAAGAAAAGGCAGAAGGCGATGGCCTCAATAACGGTATTACGATAGAGAGCGAACTACAACTACAGTTATCAATTGATAATAAACCCAATGGTAAAATATTGTTTGATAAAACTTGCGAAAAGTGGCAAGGTCTGATGGATTCCTTCCATAAAGAAGATAAAAAAACACTGTTGAAAATGATATTTGAAGTCTATAGCTATAGTGAATCTTGCAGTAAAATAATAAATGACATTGATTCTGAATCCTGCATAACATATATGTTTTTTATCTCTCTGTTGATACATCAACAAAAACTAATAAGAAATATGGGCAATATGTAAATGATACACCCTCTGGAACTAAACTTGGTAAAGGCATAACATTGCTGGATTTTATGACATGATGTTCCAAAGAGTAAATGGATTCATTTGTTGTAGTGTGCTTGAATATGGGAATAATCCTTTGGATTTGACAAACTCCATAACCGGATTAATATTGTTAGATATTGGAGTATATTAAATGACCACCATTTTGGCTGCACTGCAAAATTCACTATTGGTAGTAGATTCCAAAAGGGGTGGATGAATAACTCGAGCACTTAAAGGGGTATTCTGTACAAACAGTAGCATTTGATACCCCGAATCAACAGGGCATTTTGCGGAACATGGGACAATGGGCTTTGGAAAACTGATAACCGTGGCCAAACTTGGGGTAAAATCCAAATTGAAATTTCGGGTTTTAACATTGTGTCTCTTTTGGTCAGTCTTGTAGAAAAAGGGGAAAATGGATTTGACAAAGTATTTGTTGGAACTGAACCTATCTTCGTTACCAGTCAATTGATGGCGGTGAAACTTCGCATAAAATGGTTGGCTTAAACAAATTGAAATCATCTACATCATGGCCATTTCCTCCACTGCCATGGGCTCATGATGTTCTTTGGATTGAACCTGACAAAAACAACCCGTGTTGTGTTATCTGCAACATCCATGGGCAATTGCGATCATGGGATAGCAGTGCGGATCCTAGTCACATACTTTTTTACTTCCTTATCCCATTCTTTCTCTGTTTGATCCCTATTTACATTGATTTTTACCTGTGCATCAAGTTTTATGCTATATTTGACCATTTGTTCATTAAGTTGGGTATTGGAAACTGTTTGCAAAAAATACCTTCATCTGGCATTATAAAACTAGGAGGACTCTATTTTTTTTATTGTTCCCAAGCCGTAAACTACTATTTCATCACTGCCGGTAACTTTTGTTAACTCCTTGATCGCATCAATGCCCTTACTTTCATATTCACTTAAGGCGTCAATAATTCTAAATCTTGCTTCTTTATCGGTGTTTTTCATATATCGATACATGAGGTCCTCAATTTGTTTATCCTCGCTTGACAATCTTTTGTACCTATTTGATTCTTTTGCATTATGGGGTTATTATGTGTCATGTCAAAATAATTAATTTAAATCAAGGAAAATTGGTATTGATAAGAGTTAAGGAAAGATAATAACCAAAATTGAATGATTTTTGCATTTACTTTAACTGTTTATCAAACATAAAAAATAATTTATTTTACTCTATGTGATTAGGCTATGATGAGTAAATGCAGTTTAGATAACCATAAAGCCAAACTGTTTTTCTATGATAAGCACAACAAATAGCAAATTAAAATTACTATAAAATAGATTTTGTTGATAATTGACATTTGCATTTTATTTGCAAACATGCGATGAAGTGAAAAAACAATTTTGTGTCTTTAGATGCTAATGGCAAATACAAAATTGATGCCATATTGATATTGCAGCGTGATGGTGCATAGAACTTTTACTAAAAAATGTGTTTAAAGATCAATGGCATTTGTAGGCACTGTGGCCCGATCGATCATTATAATGTTATATCATACAGGCATAAGAATTCTAAATCCAATATAGTAACAAAAATCTGTTAAATATATATGGATATCGAAAAGATTATCTGGGGATTTATATTTTTACCGTGGATGGACATGGGTCGGTTTTTTCATTCTTATTGTTACTATCCAGTTAAAATGTTTTAGCTTGATCTTTTTCAAAATTAAAAAACTATGTGGATAGTCACAGATAATCACTATCAAATAATGGGTTTTTATCGTTTAAATTAAATTTGTGAAGTATAGATAGTTGACATAATAAATTTTAAGATTACAAAATTTTGAGTGGGTTTTGCATTTTCTGGGTTTGAATGTAATTAATCATGGGAACCTGTAGTTTGTGGGCCTAAAGGGTTTTGTACGAATTATTTCAGATATGTGCCGTTCTATTCGAAAAACGTCAAAAGAATTGTAATCTACAACGATAATTGTTAAAAATTGATGATATTCGTTGATGCATTATCTACATCCAAATCAAAAAAAATTGATATCTATTTGTTCTTTAGAATCTAATTTCAAATTGGAGAATATGGTGAACTTGACTTGATATGCCTAATCGAAATTGATTTCTTTAGCCGTAATCAATTAAATAGATTATAAACAGAAAAATAATCCTTTATTTATTCTTCTAGATAATTTTGTATTACTCATGGAGAAACATTTTCTCAAACCTCTTTATTGTATTGTGGTGATACCTTTTGTATGATAACGATATTATCATCATTTAAAACGCTATTATTATTTCTAGTAGTGGTTACAACAGGCACAACAACACCGGCACTTTTTCATCAAGACATTGGGGCGCAAATATTTGGCCAAGATGGTTCTGATGGAATAAACTCCGATAAGGATAGTCAATTTAGTACAAATAATCCAGTTCTATTTGATCCATTTGGTGAACTTGATTTCGCATTTCCTCTCGCTACTATGGAATCAATGGCTCCTCCGGCTGATGGAAATTCAATGGCTCCTCCGGCTGATGGAAATTCAATGGCTCCTGCAAGCGAATCAGCTCCAACTGAAGACTTAGCCTCAAGCGGTCCAGCTCCAAGCGAATCAGCACAAGGCGAAGACTTAGCACAAGGCGAAGACTTAGCACAAGGCGAAGACTTGGCTCCAAGCGATGAATCAAGCGGCAGCGATGACTCCAAATCAAGCGATGAATCAAGCGGCAGCGATGACTCCAAATCAAGCGATGAATCAAGCGGCAGCGATG
>JBNJLU010000080.1:0-1407 GCA_050591185.1 Candidatus Nitrosocosmicus sp. | reverse complement strand
CGATGAATCAAGCGGCAGCGATGACTCCAAATCAAGCGATGAATCAAGCGGCAGCGATGACTCCAAATCAAGCGATGAATCAAGCGGCAGCGATGACTCTTCTCCTATAGCTCCTCAAAGCAATTCAACCTCTGCATCTGAAGCAGGTTCTATAGCTCCTCAAAGCAATTCAACCTCTGCATCTGAAGCAGGTTCTATATCTCCTCAAAGCAATTCAACCTCTGCATCTGAAGCAGGTTCTATATCTCCACAAATCAAATCATCTTAGAGAAAACAATATTTTAAAACTGTGATTAAAGGTTTCAGTGAACCTGAATCACAGGTCCATAACGACATGATATTGTGGATTTAGTAGGATTTATATCATTTCGTGACACGGCACTGAAATGATATAAATCCTACTTTCATTTTTTATTATTTCTATAAAAGCATAATATTCTTTTTTTCCATTTGGATGCAAAAAGGATTCTTTATAACTATAAATATTAAAATATTTTTGTTACTGTATGAGTGATTATGATAACATGCCTTTAGACAAAGCAAGACAAGGGATAGAATCAATTGGGAAACAAATATCTTATTTGTCTCCTTTAGCAATATCGTTAAGCGAAAAAGACAACTCTCATAATGATATAGTTAACAATATTCTGAGCATTAATGACAGAATTGAGTGGACTGATGAATTTCAAGAATTGATAAAAAGACTATTAGTTGCTCAAAGTAGATATATTCAATTACTAGAAAAAAGTATCTCAATAAAAAAACATGCTGTTAACAATGATATTATCAAGTAATATTAATTATAAAGGAACAATGGCTGCTATTTCTCATTCTTATATCCTTTTCTCAACCTGTATATTCCTTTCGTTACCTTTCGCCAATATGATTTAATATAATGTTGTGAGGCCCACTATAATGACTGATACTACATATAATATCAAAGTGTGGATATGGTTATAGAGTACAAAAAGGAGAATGATACTAAGGGCATACAATCCATAACTGTCAGATACTTTTTGTTCCAGATCTGTTTTGTTTTCAACATTCAACTGCCTTAATCAACCATAAACAACGGAACCCTCAGTAAGCTGCAGGGCAGCAGCAGCAGCAGTGGTGGTGGTCGTGGTGAACCAAAAGGTGTGTGGTGTATAAAAACAATCATGGGAAATAGTGTTTGTGGGTCAGCAAGAAAATGACATAACAGACCCCTCAGTCAAAAGGCTCTTTGAGGGCAAAAACTTTACCTTTGTGGCTACATCCATGAAGGACGGGTCTCCCCAAATAACCCCAACGTGGGTGGATATTGATGGTGGATTTATCCTCGTTAACACCGAGGTGGGAAGGCTAAAGCAAAGGAACCTGGCAAGGGACCCGAGGGTAGCGGTATCTGTGGCAGACAGCAGCAAC
>JBNJLU010000079.1:0-7229 GCA_050591185.1 Candidatus Nitrosocosmicus sp. | reverse complement strand
CTGAATTTTTAATCTTTCAGTTTCAAGGTAGATCCTATTAGATTTTTCAAATTCAAACTGGTCATTTTTAAATATATCAGTCATGTCTTTTGGAAATATCAAAATAGAGAAATAGTCATCCTGAGACCAATCATCTTCAAATTTATCTTCCGGAATGGCACCATAGGAGTCAGGTTCAGTTACGTATGTTAAGACCCGGTTTTCATTAGCATCATAACCGCATACAATAGTTGCAAATTGAACTGTTTCCCCAATGCCAGGAAGAACAACAATAACTGGAAAACCCTGGGTAACTCTTTTTTTCAGATCACCAAGAGATCCCCTGTAAACGATAGACGAAAGATTCAATTTTTTCTCAATTATCTCAAGGCCCTCTATAAAAACAGTTCCCCTAAAGTTTTTGTATTGAAGCGATCTTTTCCCAATCTCATCAAGGGGTATTTCTTCACCCCAAAACCTAGACAAAACGTTGATTACAAGAGGAAAAACCACATTTTCCTCATTTTTGTTAACTAGAGGTAATATTATTTGCTCCATGTTGTCATTTTTGTCTCTGTGCACAACTCTACAAAAGGCAGCATTAAATAAAAATCATAATGTTGGAAATAGATCATTGCCAATGCGGAAAAAAATACACGGTTTTGCTCAGATATCAAGATTATCGTAGGCTTAAAGAAACCCCGGGAATCTTCACCTGATTTTTGCCGTGTTTGGTGAAAGAACAGTATTGCTCCAAAATAACTCAATATGGAAAAACGATTTAATGAACATAAAAAGAGTGTATGTACTTATGGGTATGCATATGTTAAATCTCCAGGCTATATTTTTAGAAAGTTTTCCATCATATATTTACCATGTTTTCCACTTTTCTCGGGGTGAAACTGAGTTCCAAACAATGGTTTTCCATTAAGGCAAAAGAATTCATTGTCGCACGCCTTGGAACTGCCTAATAACGTGAATTTTTCAGATAGTTTAGACACACAAAAATTATGACTTTCAAACATCTGCACAGATTCATAGTTGGGCAACAATGCAGAGGCTTTCAGTATATCGATTTTTACAATGTCCCGAACTTTCCCCATTTTCTTCAAAGTGCAACCCAAAGTCAGAGCGAGTATTTGGCCACCATAGCATATTCCTAACAATGGCTTATCGTAGATTAGACACCCTTTAACAATGCAAGAATTCGCTTTATTGATAAGTACAGAATTGCGTTGTCTCCCCGATAAAATCACATTATCATAGCCTTTCAAAAGATCAAGATAGCCATCATTTCCCATAGAGAAAAGATGGTTGCAATCATAACAGGCAAAATCATTGTCAAGATCATTTAATACTTCAATAATGTTATGAAGATATGGGGAGAAATTATTTATCAACAGTGTTTTCAATGGTTTTTAAGTAATATAATAACCGAAAATATTTTTAGTTTACTCTATTTACCCTATTTGTCCCACCGACTGTTTTAAATAAAATTAAATTAAATTAACTCTCAAAAAAACAATTGGAATGAATGCGACGAAAAAGAAAAGAAAGCCAATCTTGTTGATAGACGATTCAATTGATTCGCAAAGAATCAAAAGATTATTTTATGAAAGCGAGGTAGATTTTGTGGAATACCACATAAAAAAATTTGAGGAAAGCTGTTGTAGAGAGTTGCCCACTACAAGGATCCCATCAGTAATTGCAGAAGAGGGCATTTATAGGGAAGAGGAGAAGATAAGGGACTATATAAGACAGTCCAAGGAAAAACAAAATAAACTGTCGCAACCACGACAAATACCCCAACAGGGCGACACCTCAAATCACAATAAAAGAATTGAAGAGAGTGAAAGCGCTTATTGGTAACGCATTTGGTTTCAAAACTACCTGTCGACGGAAAGGCTTTTAGTCAAAAAAGAATGCACATCGTTTATTTTTATTCTTTCCTGATTCATAGAGTCCCTGTATCTTATCGTAACAGTATCATCATCCATTGTCTGATGATCGATAGTGAATGCAAATGGGGTGCCTATTTCCTCTAAACGACGATAACGCCTCCCTATAGAACCAGATTCATCATAAAAAACATCAAAGTCCCTGTTTAAAAGTGACACCAAATTAAACGATTTAGATTTAAACTCATCCTTTTTTAGCAACGGCAAAACACCTGCATGAATTGGGGACAGATAAGGTTTTAACTTTAGCAATATTCGATCGTCCTTTTCCCTGTCTATAAAATAAGAATGTTCCAATATAGAGTAAATGCACCTGTCCACACCCAGAGACAACTCAAACACATGGGGTAGAACTTTAACTTCATCATCCATGACATGAAGATTTGCTTTACTTGTGGCAGAGTGTGACAGCAAATCATAATCCGAACGGTAATTGCAAGCCACAAGCTCCAACCAACCAGATGAGGTATCCACCTCAAAATCAAACGCAATGCTAGAATAGAACGCCTTTTCATCGTCTGATAGTCGCCTAAGTCTTGTTCTTTTGTTAACTATGCCCGTTTTATTGAAAAATTCCACTAATAATGCCAGATAGTATGCAACAAGTTTGTTAGGAATGATTTTTCTTTCCAATGCTTCAGCAGCAGTGACCTCCATCGTTTGTTGATTGTCATAAATTCTCAAAACAGTGTTTCTCACACTTTCAAACTTTTGTAAATCATCTAGTTTATCGGGGTTGCAAAAAATCTCAATTTCAGCCTGATAAAACTCTCTAAGGCGCAACAAACCCTGACGGGGGGAAATTTCATTTCTAAAACTTTTGCCTATCTGCGCTATCCCTAACGGTAATTTTCTACGGCTCACTTTAAATATACGCTGAAAGTCCACAAAAATAGACTGACAAGTCTCGGGCCTTAAATAGGCTTCTTCGTGATTAGGACCAATTTCAACCTTAAACATCATATTAAACCTCTCAGAAGTAGAGAGTTCACCTTTGCAACTAGGGCATCTTATGTTATTTTCTTTAATAAGCATGTCCACCTTATCATTTTGCAAACGCTCTGGAACCTCTATGTTTGCCTCATCCTGTATCAATTTATCTGCCCTGAAAGAACTTTTGCACTTTGTGCATTTCACCACAGGATCAGAGAAATTTTTAAGGTGGCCTGACGCCTGGAAAACACTCCTGCTCATTATTTGAGTACCATCTATCTCAAGCATAGCATCTCTTCTTACCAATTCTCGCCTCCATAACTCCAGAAAATTGTTTTTAATTTTAACACCATTAGGACCATATTCCCAAAATCCCGCGCTAGAATCAGAATAAAGTTCACAACTAGGAAAATAAAAACCCCTCTCTAAAGCTAGTTGAACAATATCGTCGTAAGTACTCATTAATAATCAATTTAATATGAAAAATCAGAGCCTTAAATCTATTTGTAAACTACCTGTAAAAAAACTCGATCAATATTGCAAAACAATGTTGACAGTTTCCAGATGCAAACAAATATAGAGAAAGATATAATAACACATGGCACAATGCGTCCTTCAAAAATTATAAATCAATAGATAACAACCCAAATCACCATCCAATTACATTTTAATGCGAAATAACAACTGCGGCTCAATGTGAAAGGTTACAATTCAGTTCTCATCCTCTAAAAAACTATTGCCAATCCAAAATACAGGGCTTAAATTAAGCTAACCAAACATAACAGGCATTCAAAGACCCTTTCTGGTTGCATATCCATAACCCCAAATTACGCACACCACAGATAAGCAATATTATAGGCATGATGGTGTAAACAGATAATGCCTCTTGTAGTATTTGAAGGGATTAACGATACCCTAAAAACAACAATAATTGACCAGCTTTTACAAAAATACCCTGATAAGATAAAGACATTTACCTTTCCAACCCCAAAGTATAAGGAGATTTTATCCGCAAATTTTGACAACAATCCCGAGAAACTAATCTTTAAGCACTCCATGATTGAGAATGACTTTATAGAAAACAAATTGAAAATCCATAACGAAGCAAGAAAAAACCTCGTTATTCTAAATCAATACTATCTATCAAATACTGTTTATTTTGAATACCAATCCAAAGCACTAGATGAGAGAATCAGACAGTTTACAAACGTTTTAAGAAACATCAAACACCTCACTCCAGACCTTACAATTTTATTGTGGAGTGTGGAGATAAATGAAAGGCAACACAATCTATTTGATAACGATGAATTACCCCAGCTTCACAACATTTACTTTAAGGAAATCGGAGAGTTAAGGGAATTAGGCAAAATTAAACTGTTTGAATATATCGAAACACTTCGCTCTGACACATACCACGATATTGAGAAAATACTAATAGATAGGGGGTTTCTAAGGTAATTCATAACAATATTGTACTTGGTAACACATAAACACAGCATTTTTTTTATGCATCACCATAATGCAGAACGATGATAAATCAAGTCCACACTGCTTCAAAGTCAACTCATTGTATTTGCATAGCATAGCACAATATAACACATCATTTTATTGCATCATTTGTTGTTTTTGACATCCGCATTTTGCATGCGGGTTTGCAAACAGGATCACAACTTTAGGTTCATCGCTGAGAAAATGGAAATAACATATCAAATTTTTTGTTTTTGGGTTTCGGTTCACAAGTGCTCAGTTTCTTTTGGCATCATAGCATCATTATAATTTGGTATGGCTCACACTCGCCTTTAGAATCAAGTACTGCCATGTAGCAAGTTTTTTGCAAACACCATATTATCAGAATTACTCCTCACATTATCAATAGGGGTTTCCATGATGAAAGGAATATGGCGCAACTCTTTGTTATTCAATAGAAATTTAAAGGCGTTTTCACCAATTTTCCCAATGCCTATATGATAATGCCTGTCAAGGTTTGATCCTAATTGACCCTTTGAATCATTTAAATGAATTACTTTTATCCTATTGATGCCAATTTTCTTTGATATTAGATCCATTAAGTGGACGACACCGCTTTCGTTTGTAATATCATATCCCGCACCAAAAGCATGACAAGTATCAAGGCACAGTCCAAAATCACCAGGTTTCAATCCATCAAAGATTTCCGAAATTTCCTCAATAGAGCTACCGACACTGTTTTTCTGTCCGGCGCTATTTTCCAATAGTATTTTTACAGTGTTTTTTTTCGCGCTAGAGTCATGGAAATCATTCAGGGCGCTATTGCATGCATTAGTTAGCTGGGTTATCCCATTTTTTGGTCCTTTGCCCAAATGGCTTCCCAAATGAATAACAAGATTTGGGATTTTAAGGAGGTTGCACCTGATGAGCTCTTCTTTTAGAACTTCAACAGACTTTGTGTACATTTCGCTTTGGGGTGCAGAGAGATTTGGCAGATAAGGCATGTGAACAACTACCGAATCAAAACCTATTGGGCTTTCTTTTAGTTTTTTTATGAAAAGTGTCGAATCCCCCATAGGAATATCCTTTGTTTTCCATTGTCTTGGGCTTCGAGTGAAAATTTGAAATGCAGAACAACCAAGAGATAAAGCATTGTCAATTGATTTGGATATGGAGCCACTGATAGAAACATGGAAACCCAATTTTACAGTCATTTCATACGATTTATTATGGTGGAAATTTAAAAGTTGACAAGACACAAGGTTGTTATACAATATGGTTATGCAATATTCAATAAAACTCGATATAAAGAAATTGTTTACAACACATTCCCAAAGAAAATCAAGAGTATTAATAGTTAAAGATAATGTTACCTAAAAAAAATCAAAATAAATTAACATTATTTGATTTCAAACTGCTTATATCATATGTATGAACTCTAACTGTAGACTGAAAAGATGAACGATCGTGATTTAAATATTGTTTGGGTGTGTACCCAATGTAATCAAAATTTCCTGTTTTACTCAGACGTCCAAGACCATAAAGCCAGTACAGGGCACTCAAAGATATACAAATTTGATTTACTATCGGGGAAAATGATAGACAGGATTGAAATGAACTAGGAAACAACAAGCATATTTAGGTAACCAATATGTCGTTGTAAATATTTTTACATAAGATGTGTTGCGCATGTTGTTGCAGTAAACTGCTGCAGAACATTAAGTCTCAGTGGATCATTCCTTTCACCATAAATAAGTTAAATCAATCATTCATTTGAAAACTCCAAATTTATTGCGGTTCTTTCTCCAAATGTTTCTTTTGAAATTCCTGTTATTTACAAAATTTTTTGCGTCTTTTATCACCTTATGATAAGATTGGGCTTGTTGCAACAAAATGGACAGTGCGAGTATTAATATAATAAGCAAAGATACAAAATAAACAAGTTGGTCTCTCACAGACTAAATTGAAACCAAATTTATTTAAATTTTTAAGGGCTAAACCCCACAAACACAAATAAAACCAGTGGCTACCCTAGTCAAAACAATGGTAAAAACAATTGACAAAAGGTAAGAAGATATAAAATTGAGTTTTGTGAATGGATGGTATCTGCAAGTTAATGTAATTTAATGTTATTTTTGTAACTAAATAAACCAGATGAATTCATAAAAAAAGACCAAGCGGAAAATGGTTATGGTGAATTAAACCATGAAAAGAGGGTTTTTACAACATCATGTTTTAATGAGCCTGCAAAATATAAATTAATATTAGATGGGTTCAAAGAAAACGTTTAGTCAACAAAGACGAGCCGGGGTCGCCTAGCCTGGTAGGGCGCAAGCCTGGAATAAGATTACATAAAGCTTGTGACCGCAAGGTCCCGAGGGTTCGAATCCCTCTCCCGGCGCTGATTTCCTTTTTCAGGGACAGAATTACTGTTTTTCTTGTGTTTAATGGCCATTTCTTGTTTGTCAGGATGCATGGATGAGGCATTTGAACACTCAAGGTCCTCATGCTCCACAACCTTATGTTGTTCTGACATGCCATTATCCCTATTAAAATTGGAATCATGATAACCGTCAGCCTTTTTCTTACTGATTTCAGTAAGGTTTGTTGATGAATGTTTTCTACGATCAACCTTACTGATTTTAGTAATATCTGTTTCTATTCCTTCACCAAATTTCTTACTAAATTTAGTAAGGTCCGCGTTAGAAAATAAAGATGAAAGTAAAGGAAGTTCCTTATTCAATAGGTTGGCAACCTTCTTCTTGATAATGGACTTTAACTTGTACTCGTATGACCTGCTTTGTTGCCTAATTCATTATCCTAACGCAACATCTTATTCTGTTGATCTATATTCTTCTAAACAGGTTATACAATGATACCTTTATCATCATC
>JBNJLU010000078.1:0-7269 GCA_050591185.1 Candidatus Nitrosocosmicus sp. | reverse complement strand
AAAATCACTAATTAACAATTTTACTAATTCCTTTTTTTGTAAAGACTATAAAAAATTGTTAGAGAGCAAAAAATTGGTTTTTGTAAACGACGATGATGGAATACCTATTCAAAATTGGGGAATGCGTTCTGAAAAATATGATCATGTGAAAGTTAATGATATCAACACTGTTAAAACAGATAAGTTTGTTTTTGGTATTGATTCAAGCTGTATTAAAGTTGCTGAAGTAGAAGATGGGGGCTTATATGCAATAAAAGGTTGTATTTGTATCTCTTTTAAGGGGAGGCCTTTGAACCACCTTAAGGTTGGTCCCTTTTTATTTTACCTAAATGAGGAAACGTTAAAAAATTTCCGAATAGATCATAATATATTAAAACTGACGTTGTTTAATGATGATTACGCAAAAAAGTTTCTTAGAATCAACCTTGAACGATATATCCAATTTTGGTTATCCAAACTAGTCACAAACTCAATCATTCTTATAGATGGCTCTCTTAAATATTCGATATTTGAAAATCAATTTTATTCTATTTTGAGGGTATTTGAGAATTCTGTCATAAACAAAAACTCGATAATTGGGATTAGCAAGAACACTAAGATTAAGGTGTTGAAATATTTTTCTTACCCTCTATTAAAATCAAAAAACCCTTCTTTCATTAACATTGATTTAGTTATTACAAGTTTGATTAGAAAAATATATGGAGAACACCTTTTGGTAAAGTTTGAAGATGATAAATATGCCAATATCTTAAGGGCGGATGTGGTGGCGTTTGATAATGATGTTACTAATCTACTAGGTACTTTGCTTTATAACGAATTTATCACAAATGGTTATCCCAGTACATTGCAGTTGTCTCATCATGTTTCAACTTTTTCAAATACTGATCTATCTAGTATACAGGGTTTTATAAAGTCAAACTATTTCATTAAGGAAGTTTATCATGAAAACATACGAAATTCCATTCTAGGATCCATTTAGAAATGAAGATCCTCTCAAAAAGCGGAGATGAGATAATATTGCTTGCCGTAACTAACGATTTTGCAAATAAAGGCGATTATTTTATTATTGAAGATTTCAATTTAAATAAAAAACTATTAGTCCAAATTTATGATGAGGAGTATCTTTCATCCCAATCACTAGCAGATGAAATAATCAAAGATGAGGTTATTGGTAAATATAGCTCTGAAAACATTTTTGATCCATTAGAAATCAACAATCTTTCTCAAATAATAAGAGATGTAAGGCTTTTTAGAACAAAAATCAGGGGATCTATAGATAAATTTGATAACCTGTCTGCTGATGTGGATTGGGTTCCCTCTCGTGTATATTCAAAAATCATCAAAATTAATTATAACGTGATTAAATCTTTGACAAAAAGAGATTTGCAGTATCCTATACCTATTGGCAAATCCGGAACTGAAGATCAAGTTTTTGAAATCTATGCTGAAGATCTGGATGGTAAGTTAAATATTATTACTGGAAAAAAAGAGACCGGCAAATCCCATCTCTCAAAAATTCTCATAAAATCTTTAATTCAATATGGTGCGTACGTTGTTGTCTTTGATTTAAACAATGAATATAGCGGGCTATTGTTCAACAATAACGGAGGAGCATCATCCATCAACGATAAGTTACTTTTGTTGGAACCAGGAAAGGAGTTGAAATTTGATTTACGATATTGTGGTAAACCGTCCATTTCAAATATGTTAAAAAACGCTCTTGATATGCCTGCGGCTTCATTAAGGGAATTCTTTAGAATATGGGACTCGCTTGAAAATAAAAAGATGTTGGGATTAGATGAGCTTGGACATGCATTTAGTACATGGAACATCAATGAGTTGGTACGAGATGCTCTATTATCTAGATACCATACTATCGATTCATCTCATCTTTTTTCTCTTAACCATACTAATGAGAAAGGTTTTCAATTCGAAGAATTAATAAAAACGAAAAGAAAAGGAGCCGGAATGATAATCAATATGAGCCGGGTTTCTCCTGTTGTAAGGCGTATGATAGTTGAGATTGTAATGAATAAATTAATTGATTTAATGGAAAAATCGTTAATTCCGCCAATATTTATTTTTGCCGAAGAAGCCCATTTATACATTCGCGATACCTATTGGGAAGATTTGATAACCCGTATGAGGCATTTTGGAATTTACACCACGTTCATCACCAATCAACCTGACGCACTTAGCGATACCATTTATAGGCAAGTTGACAATATCTTTTTATTTAATTTTACAAACGATGCTGATTTGGAAAAAATATCCAAAGTTTCTTTGCTTGACAATTCCACAATAAAGTCTTTAGTAAAAACACTATCACATCGCAATTGCCTTTCAATAGGCAAGGTTGTTTCTAACCTGCCAATGGTGGTAAAAGTTGACTCCGTAGACATGGTTACACTAGGGGAAACAAAAAAATTTTTTAAATAATCTCAGAACCTTTTATTGTTATGATGAATTCGCTTTCTGCAATTTTATCTATTTGATATTCCATGCCATTTATTTTTTTGATTATCTCCAAATTTGTTAAAAGGTGCTTTGAAATACTTGATATCTTATACCTTGATTTTTCTTTAACAAAACTTAGTGGCAATACCAACATGTCTGCCAAATGCTTATCTATGCATGCCCGAAATTTAAACTCCTCAATATACTTTTTTGAGACATTATGTCCTATTGTCTCAGCTTTTAAATTTTTTTCACCTATTGAATCAGCTCCCAAATAAACCCCGGATTCAGATATGCTATATACCAAAATAGATGATCCTGGGCTCTCAGAGTTTTCTATTGATGACTTGTATTTTTCACACTTTATTCCGTTTTTCTCCAAATTTGACAAAGCACTACTGATTTGCCTGTCGTTTACATGCTTTGGTAGCCTACCTACAATACTTATTATATGTGGGTTTGTCTCCCTGAAATTACAAAAGTCAATTGGTTTAAGATTCTTTGCCTTTTGGATTTCTATATTAACAATCCCTTTACCATTTGGATAAAACCCCCTTTTTATTACATTTACATCAAATAGAATTCCTATCCTGTTGAATGCTTCCCTCATCACATATTTTACGTAATCAATTGTGGGGCTAAACTTTACATCGGTTCCCCCTGTTAACTGAATCAGGATGTTCTTTTGGGAAATTGCGATACTTGGAATTACTGTCTGAAGTAATAATGGGATGCTTCCTGCAGTCCCAATATCAATATTGTATGTATCTTTATTTATTTCATCATAGTTTTCACTGTTTTTATCAAATGATATATTTATCCACTCTGCTCCTAATTCTGCATTTTCTATATGGATATTAAATAATTTTGACAGGAGTTTTATTGTTGTAACATGCTGGTGTCTTAAGCCCGGATTGTTTCTTTTTGTTCGGATATTTGTTATTTTTATGGGCTTTTTAATGATGGTTGAAATTGTTAATGCACTTCTAAGTATTTGACCTCCGCCTTCGCCAGTTGATCCATCTATAATTAGCAATTATAGTTTTATAATTTGTTTTTAAATTAAATTTTTGTTATTGTTGCTTTTTATTTTGGTGATTGATGTTATGTATTGCCTTTATTCTCTCAATTCCGTTTATTTCCTCAATGATTTTTGCTGTTTCAGCGGATACCAATTCTTTCCAATTTCTATTATTTGAAATTCTATATCTGACTTCAGTTGCGGAAAGCTTTTCCCTATTGATTATTTCGGGATGGATTATTTCTATTCTTCTTTCATTAAATAACATGGTTGTAAACGGATCGTTTGTAAATACTACATTGTATCTTGGTACCAATAAGTCAATATTGTGTGTCCATAATTTATGCACTCCAACATCTGGAACTGGTATGAGAATAGTATTTTGCAATACGTCTTTCCTAATTTCCTTACAGATGGTTTCTCTTATGATTTCTATTCTCTCTCCTGCAGTAAAAGGATTTTTAAACTCAAAACTTTTATCAGAGCTACCAATAACTATTACTAATTCATCTACTTTATCAAGGCAGTTTTTTATCGAATTTATATGACCGTTATGCAATGGTTGAAACCTGCCAACAAAAAGGCCTCTTTTTACCATTTTTTTTCTTATGTTGTTTGAGTTAAAAATATATTGAATTCATACATGAATTCAAATTTGTAATTTACCCTAATAGTAAGAAATTAATATGTTTTTATGTCTATAGATTATTCTGTTCTATTCATTTAGTAAGTTTGGACGTGATGCGGAGTTTTTAGTTGGTTTATGTATGAAATCTAAGGAATGGAATGTGTATTTTTCCAAAGGAAGTAGAGGCCCGTCTGATATCATCGCAATAAAAAATGATGTCATTTGGTTGATTCAAATAAAATCAAGCACCAGAATACCGAAAATACGCGGATGTGAAATACATAACCTTATAAAAATGTCAAATAAAATAAACAATAGTTTTCCTATCTTATCTTTGATAAGCCCTAAATTAGGCTGTAATGCTAATGCAAACTCGATTTTATTTGGGAATTATTCTTTAAATTTTTACTTGTTGCCTGATTGGAAAAGCGTTACTTTGGAGTTATAGATATATGTCAACTATTTCATTACTGGATTCGATACATGAATAATCAATCTCTATAAATATTTTTCCAAAAAGATTTTATTGTTTTTTCGTTGAACCGAATAGAATTTAATGCAAATTCTTTCATTGACTCGATATATTCTAACATATATATTTTCCATGGATTGCTATAATTGCTTTTCAATGAGGTGTTTTTGTCACCTGGTACTTTTTTATCTTTTTCAGGATTTAACACATGATTTGATATTGTCTTTACAATTACTTCATTATCTATGTCTTTTGTAGTGGCAAAGGTGATTATTTTTTCTTTTGTCGGTAAGTCAAATAACTTTAGTTTTTCATATTCCACAGCTATATACTCTAGTTTTCCCAATTCTTTTGAAAACCTTTCTCCAATCTGCACTATATGGGGAGTTTGGATAAAACTTAATTTCGCAATATTGTTGTCTATTGTTTGACCTGGATCATTTAAATTTGATTCTATGTTGCCATCTTCAAAAACCCCGACAAATTTTATTTTAGGTTCCAATGATATGATTTCGGCGGAACTATGTGCAACATTCATTTAATTTTTTTAAATCCATTACAACTATATTTATATTTTTTTATACTTTTTGTGTATTTATCTCATCAATTTTTTTTGCTAGATCTGTATCTTTTTCACTAATTTGGTTGGTGTCATGAGTTATTAGTTTTATATTCACTTTATTGTATGAAATTAGGATGTCGGGATGGTGATCCATTTTTTCAGATTCAAGTGCAATTTTTGTAATAAAGCTAAAAGATTCAATAAAATTATTAAATTCAAAATCTTTGCATAGTTTCCCTTCTATTTCTTCCCAACCATGAAGTCCGCTTAGTTTATTGTTCATTGTTAGTATTATGTTTAAAAATAGTTAAATATTTTCTTTATGCGTCTTTTACCCATCCAGATTAAAACGAATAATATATTTTAATATTTGGTATTGTCCTAATATCTACTGAAAAAAAGTGGTAGAAGTTGCCATTGTTCAGATGAAATCATCTGTAAATAAAGATGAGAATCTAAAGTTCTCTTTAGAACAAATCAGGGAAGCTCGGAAGAAAAAAGCACAGATAATTTGTTTTCCTGAGTTTCAGATGGCATTTTCTCCAAGTTCTCAATCAACTAAAGAATTATTTTCGATTTCTGAATTAGTTGACGGTGATTTTATTACAGAATTGCGCAAAAGCGCTAAGGAAAATGATATTCATATTATAGGAACAATATATGAACGCTCAACTACGGATTCTAATGGATTCACCACGCCATTAAACAACAATAATAGTTTTGACAATCAATATTGCGTTTACGATACGGCAGTATATATAAATAATAGTGGAATTTTGGTGTCATGTTACAGAAAATTGCATCTTTATAACGCTCTTGGTTTTCAAGAATCAAAAAAACTATTAGCTGGAAATAAACTTTTTTCACCTGTTGATTCTCCATTAGGTAAACTAGGGGTCTTGGTTTGTTACGATTTACGTTTTCCAGAATTAGGTAGATTACTTGCTATTGAGGGATCAAATGCATTGGTTGCTCCCTCTGGTTGGGTTCAGGGAACAATGAAAGAGGATCACTGGTTGACTATGTGTAAGGCTAGATCTATGGAAAATGGTGTTTATTTGATAGCCCCAAATCAAGTAGGCAATATTTTTTGTGGCCATAGCTTGATAGTTGACCCATTTGGTATTGTAATTCTTGATATGGGCACCAGAGAGGGGGTGGAGATAATTGATTTGGATCTTGGCAGAATCGATTTAGTTCGAAACGATCTACCTTTATTAAAAAACAGAAGGGCAGACTTATACAATTTAAGACAAATAAATGTTTTGTAAAATTTTATTATTTGAAGTTTGTTTATCCATGACTTTGGTTTTTTATAATTTATTTTGATGAATGCTTTAAACAGTATGTTTTATAGTGTCAGAAAATGATAATAAAACCGTGATATCATAAACATAAGTTTTGTTTCCATTTCTTTTTGGATTTTCATGCGGTTAATTGTCTTGACTTGGTTTTCTATTAAGCAAACACTAGTCTTTCTCCATTTTATCATTTCAACTAATTAACCAGTGCTATTTTTTTATAATGACTGATTTTTACAGATTTTGACTTAAAAAATGTTATTCTTCAAATCCAAATCATGACAGTGGTTTTATTACTTGTACTGTTTTCTATTTATTGACGTTTAGATTATCTAAACTATAATAAGACATTTAGAATACTATCATGGTTTTGAATAAGTTTAATTTATCGAAAATAGACAAAAATTAAACCAATAAACTACGTTGTCCTTTTTAATAACAGAATTACAACACAATATTAAATTAAAATGGAAAGTCAGTTAGTTTGATTATGGCATACACATATTAAATTCGACACCGATAAATTTATTTATTTGTGTATTGCACTTTACATTTTTATTATGCTAAAGTCATTTGTTAACCATGGTTGAAAAGGTCTGTGTACTTGGTGCTGGTAGTACAAAATATGGCAAATTAAATGAGAGCATTATTGAAATATCTCTTAATGCTTCCAAGGATGCCATTGATTCGGCTGGAATAACTCCAAGAGATATAAAGGCTGGATATATCTCAAATGTTTTTGGTGTTGCAGACCATCAAGTACATATGGCTCCTGTAATCATGAGTAACCTGGGGATACCTGATGTCCCTGGATTAACTATTGAATCC
>JBNJLU010000077.1:0-7370 GCA_050591185.1 Candidatus Nitrosocosmicus sp. | reverse complement strand
TTTTGCCTTCTGCTGTATATTCACACTCTAATCCTGACTCTCCGCAAGACAGTTTTATCATGATATCTTTTGCAAGATGCTCTTGCTAAACTATGTGTTAAAGTATTTCAGATGGTGGTAGTTTTGTAAAATGAACTTTGGTCTGATAATATCCGGAGCAATCAACTAAATGATTACAAAATGGTTGGCATGCAGTATATCGAAAATCCCAGTATAAATTCTCGGAGTTAGTAAAGTCATTTTCCTTTGTATTTACATTGAAATACGCATCAATAAACAAATGTGCATACGTAACAAAAACCATAAAAAATGAACGATAATGCTAATTTTTCTCATTTATCCAACCCATTATTACGGCATACTTGGATGACAAACTCCAAAAATAAATGCCGATGCTTATGAAATGCTTTTGAGTATTTGACAAGGTGTGCCTGAAAAAGAAGAGCATCGTGTCACCTGGCTTGAGCTCTTCTATGACCTTGTTTTTGTTGTGACCATTTCCCAGTTGGCCCATTTCCTGATAGAGAATTTATCCGTCATTGGTTTCCTGCAGTTTTTGTTGCTCTTCCCACCCGTGTGGTGGGCATGGATAGGCACTACTTTTTTTTCTACGAGATTCTATTCCGAGGATATAACCCACAGGGGTATTGCTCCTTATGCAAATGGGCGGCGCGGCGGCTTTGGCTGTAAACATATACGGGGCATTTGGGGACACAGCTTCAGGTTTTGCCGCATCATATGCATTTGTGCGTTTTGTCCTTGTTGTCGAGTACTATCGCCAATTAAGAAAAAAATCTGCGGCAGAATCAAAAAAGCCCTATCGGCCCTTGGTCAAAAGGTACATCACAGGCTTTTCTTGCGCAGCAACAATATGGCTAGTTTCTGCCTTTATACCTGAATTGGAAATACGGCTTTTGTTTTGGGCGGTTGCGCTTATGGTTGATTTTGCCACACCAATTACGGCAGGAAAACTTCATTCGAAATTTGCACCGCATGTATCGCATTTGCCAGAACGCATGGGATTGTTCACCATTATTGTGCTGGGGGAATCAATTGTGGGAGTAATAACAGGAATGGCGGATCACGTTTGGAACATCCATTCTGTGGCTGTTGTGTCTTTGGGTTTGTGCATATCGTTCAGTCTTTGGTGGCTGTGTTTTTCCAATGCAAAAAGTTCTCCGATACAGGACTTGCGGGAAAAAACCAAAATAGGCGTTTACTATGCATGGCTATATGGGCATTTTCCGCTCGTTGTCGCAATAACTGCCTTGGGTGCCGGAATAGGTCATTTGGTGTCTGCTGAACAAGGACAAATCATAAAACCTGCGGACCTGTGGCTAATATGCATTTCAGTGGCACTGGCATTGATGGCCCAAAGCATCATTCACATATCATCAACTGAGATCAACCAGACAGAGTCGACCAAGAGAGGAAAACTAACCTTTTTAGGACGATATCAATCATATCTATACCCGGAATTCCCATGTTAAGTAATGCACACACCGCTTTAACATTGGCCTCAATATTGACAGCAATACTTGCGTCACAAATTGTTTTAGATTTGATATACCACCCATTGCAGCGGGAGGATTGAGTTAATGGATACAGTAAAGAATGTTTTTTGCTGTTGCTGCAAAATGGCCCATATCCTCATAATAAAGAAAAAAACCATCATCATCACGCATTCGGTGATTCCATTGTCGATATGTTTGTTTAAAGTATTTCTGGGGGGGACATCATACGGATTCCTGATTTATGTGGTCTTTTCCATATATGCCAATTACATTTATAGCAACTACGACATTACGCAAACAAAATGGGTAAACACAAGATTTCTCATGGTAATGGCCCGGTTTACAGGGACAGAAAGAGTTACAATCAAAAAATTGTGCTCTAGGAGATTAAAATAAAGAAAGTTAAATTTTGCAAACTGCATGTTTTTATTGTTTGATATGTGTACCCATAAACAGTATAGCGATATATTATGGAAAACAAAAAAAATCCTGGCATACTTGGAATACACCATATCACAGCTATTGCAGGCAACCCTCAGAAAAATATTGACTTTTACACGGGATTTTTGGGTTTGCGTTTGGTCAAACTAACAGTTAACTTTGATGACCCAACCACATACCATTTCTATTATGGTGACGGCATAGGCAGGCCAGGCACTATTCTCACTTTTTTCCCGTGGCAAAACATACCAAGAGGCCACAGGGGAACGGGGCAGGTTGTGACGACCTCTTTCCTTATTCCCGAAAACGCCACAGAATATTGGATAGACAGGTTAAAAAGCCATGATCTTGATTTTTCAGGCCCTACAAACCGTTTTGGCAATGAGGAGAAAGTAATTACCTTTTATGATCCCGATGGATTGGAGTTGGAACTTGTCGCACACAATGTTGCTGAAGAGAGAAAATCTCGGATATGGACAAAGGGCCCAATCCCGGAGGACTATGCCACACGGGGATTTTATTCTGCCACCATTTCGTTGGAAGGATATGAGCGCACATCCTCACTATTGACTGAAAATATGGGATTTTTCCAAAACCAAACAGGAAGGAGGCAGATTCAGATTTGAAATCAAGGACAAAGATCTGAAAATCGCTGACGGCTATGACAACAGGCAGGAAAAGAAGGACATGGAACTAATGTCTTCATCCCCATCAACATTGGATATTGCATGCCTTCCTGACACTCGTAGGGGTTCCATGGGGGCAGGCTCTGTACATCATATCGCATGGCGCACACCAACGGATGAAAGCCAAACAATGGTGAGAAAGGAGATCGTCAAAATAGGGCTTGATGCAACACCTGTCATCGACAGAAGATACTTTCATTCGGTGTACTTTAGGGAACCTGGTGGTGTTCTTTTTGAGATAGCTACTGATCCGCCCGGCTTTACAATAGACCAAAAAGAGAATGACCTGGGGCAGAAACTATTGCTACCCGAATGGCTAGAACCAAATCGCAAATATCTTGAGAGTGTCCTTCCCAAAGTCAAAACACCGTCCCTTGAGGAGTTTTCCTCTTCTTCAATCGGCAAAAACCAAACCATAAAACAGGGTGGTTGAAAAAAATGAATCAACTTGGTTTTAGCCATCGTTTTGTTCCATCTCCCTCTGATGCTGTATCTGGGGGTGAAACACATAAAGAAACAACAACCAAAGACAACAAACCCAAATCTTTGACTTTATTGTTGCTTCACGGCACCGGCGGAAATGAGGATGACTTAATTCCTGTTGGTCAAATGCTGTCTTCATCTGCGTCTTTGTTAAGCCCAAGAGACAAGGTGTTAGAACATGGAATGCCCCGATTCTTTAGGAGGCTAGCGGAAGGGGTTTTCGATATTGAGGACCTCAAGTTTAGGACTGCGGAATTGTCAAAGTTTGTTTCAGACGCATCATCAAATTACTCTTTTGACCTGGGCAAAACAATTGCCGTGGGCTTTTCAAATGGCGCAAACATTGCTGCAAGTCTCCTTTTGCTAAATCCGCAGGTAATTGCAGGAGCCGTGTTGTTTCGGCCGATGCTGCCATTTGTTCCAAAGCCGTTACCAGACCTGTCCGGGAAGAAGATGGTTATCTTGTCGGGAAGACATGACCCCATTGTTTCAAGAGAGCAGGCAGAATCCCTTTTTTCACTATTTGAAAATGCGGGCGCAAAGGTGGAAATGCATTGGCAGGCAAGCGGGCACGAGTTAACCCAAAACGATGTACAGGTTGCCCAAAAATGGCTATCGGCGAATTTTTAAATTTTTATAGCAACAATTATCCATAAAAAGCATAGCGATTAGTATGTCATCAAATAGCGATCCCTGGCCGGAACTGCCATTGGCAGAGTGGAAGGACACATATGATACACTGCACAGGTGGACACAAATAGTGGGAAAGATTCGGCTTGCCCTCGAGCCACTCATTAACCACTGGTGGAACACTACCTTGTATGTCAACTCCAGGGGGTTAACGACATCGGCCATGTCATATAACGATATCAACTTTCAAATGGATTTTGATTTCATTGACCATGTTCTTTTGGTTCAGACCCGCAAAGGATCTACAAAGACCATTACTTTGCGACCTCGCTCTGTCTCTGATTTTTACCATGAGACGATGTCCATCCTGGGAGACCTCGGGATATACGTTCCCATCTGGACCACACCGGTAGAGGTGCAAGACAGGACACCATTTGAGGAAGACAACAAGCATGCGTCCTACGATCCCAAATATGTTCAGCGGCTGTGGCTTATTTTGTCTCAAACCACCAGGGTATTTACAGAGTTTCGGTCGCATTTCATAGGCAAGGTGAGCCCGGTTCATTTTTTCTGGGGGGCTTTTGATATGGCCGTAACACGCTTTTCTGGACACACGGCACCTTCGCACCCCGGAGCCGCAAACTTGGCCTGGTTTGTTGCAGTTGAGGCCTATCCGCATGAGGTTAGCAGTTGCGGGTTTTGGCCGGGTGGCGGACACATCGACGAACCGGTTTACTATGCGTATGCATATCCCGAACCAACAGGCTTCAGGGAATATCCAATCAAACCTGAAGAGGCATACTTTAGTAAAGACATGAACGAGTTTCTACTGTCTTATGATGCGGTCAGAACCGCAAAGTCCCCTGATGACGTATTAATGGCGTTCATGCAAAGCACTTATGAAGATGCCGCTGATCTTGCAAAGTGGGACAGACCCGCATTAGAGCGTAAGTGCTGATTGGGTATTTTTTTTGGAATGACAGTGGCAATTTCTTTGATGGAGACTTGATAATACCCCATTTCTTCTAACACTATCCTATCTGAAATAAGCGTAAATTGCATCCTATGGAGGAAAGATATATTACTGCATAATGCAATTGCACACATTTTTATCCTGCCTCTGTTGGCCAACAATTAATTCTTTGTCATGTTTTTGTATTGTAACTGGAGGGATGGGATTTACTATATGTGCCTTATTACCTTCAATAGACTTTTCCCCCTTAAAGTTCTGAAATTATTTTCGAGCATATTTTTTTGACATGTGTTTCTTTTGCATGTTGCTTTGGTATTCACTTTACTTCATGGATTATGTCTCTATATCTCTAGGCTCATTCCATCTAATGATGCATTTTCAAAAGATAACACCTGATTTAGACATCCATCTAGATTCAACTATAATCAATGTCAATTGAATATTATTGTCGTGTTATTCAAATTGGTATAATGCATGGTTTAACGTATCAATGTTTGAACCAATTGTTTTAAACCCGTTCTCTTCGCTAAAACATATTTCCGTGCAAATCGCATATTCAAAATAAATAAATCTTATCTATAATCTGTATGTTAGCTTTATTGTTTGCTATTATGCATAATCTCTAGGAATGCATATGTGAATTATAAAATTCACGAGTGATAAATACAATAAATTGGTTTTTACATCTGTTTTAGTGAAAAAGCAATACTAAAAAAGAGTATAGTTACATAACATGGTAAAGAGGCAACACTATATGAATTTGGGTCTTTTGATATTGAAGGTTTACAGTTTCCATAGAGGGATCCGGATTTGACAGTCAACAAGGAGGCAAAGGGTCTTGGCATGCCATGGGAGAAAGAGTACGGCTATGCCCAGTCCGTCAAAGTTGGTGACACCATCTTTATTTCAGGGCAGGTCAGCCATGACGAGAAGGGAAATATTGTTGGGATAGGGGATATGGAGGCTCAGATGCGTCAGGCTTATGCCAACATCAGGAAGGTGCTCGCACTTTATGGGGGAACTATCGATAGCATAGTAGATGAGACGTTGTTTGTGACGGACATGAACACAGCCTTTGCTGCCGCAGCCAAATGCAGAAGCGATATCTTTTCTGGGTCACCAATTGTAGCGAGCACAATAGTGCAAATTCAGCGTCTAGCATTCCCCGACCTTATGATAGAAATCAGGTGTGTGGCCAAGGTATAGAACTGAACCCTAACAGCATCTATATGGATAAAAAATCCTTTAATTTGAAATACTTGTTAATGCTGATAATGTTATCATCCAAAATTGGTTTCTTTTGTGACCGGCCAGTAAACAACATCTATACAGGAAATTATTAAATGGATCAACAATCAGGATGGTTTGTTGTTTTGCTAAGGAAATTGATTGTCTTTACATTGGAGTAGTTTTGATATTTAAAAAATAGGTTACAGGCATAAATGGCCTGCAAACGACTCGGCCCATATCAACGATTATTAATGATAAAAATCATTCAAACTACATAGATTCAATATATTATATAAATTAAATTTACAAATAATTTTTCCAATAATGTTGAAAAACACACAATAACTGGTCTATTTATCTGGGTACACAAAATATTTTCCATTTTTGGCGACTAAAATGGTTATTATGCGTGTTCAGTGGTTATGCGTTTAATGCTTATTACATTACCACTATATTATTTCAAATTTAACTTTATCCACTACTAGTGTACAAGATTTGACGGCTTTTATGACCAAAATGACGGGATAAATGACGATAATGACGGCATTAGACAATAAACAGATTATTGTTTACCTGCCTATTACAAAATTATGAATTTCAATGATTTTTTGTTATCTGCTTTAAATTCATATCATAAATTATAGAATACACTTGACTAAAACTTTCTTATCGTTTAAATGATACAATTATTGAAACTGGCAATATCCGCAGCAAGTTGAACCAAATGGGATTTTGAATCTGTCAGAGTGCATGTGGTCAGGTATCTGGCGACAAATACTGTCTTGATGATATTGTTAAGGATGGTAAAATAATATAAAGGGTAAAAAAATAGATTACAACGGACTGGGAACTGTTTTTATCATTCAAAGGGATATTTGCGATTAACCAAATACTAATTTAATAAAATGATTTTCTGTTTATTACATTTATTATTATTTCTGTTTTCCGTTTTTGCTTTAGTTTTTTTATTGCTACATGCAGGACAGTTTACCTTGATAGTGGATTGGAAAATATGCTTGCGATAATCTTGGCTAGGTAAAAAGTTACTTTAAGCGTATTAATGCTGAAAAAGGCTTGCTTACTGAAACGGTAAGAAAAGGTTTGAGATAACACCCCAACTGGGACATGAAGATTCATAAAATTATTGTTTTAAAGTTTGCCATAATTATATCAGGCATTTATCTTGGCCTCTTTTCCTTTTGTTTTTTTACTCAATATTATTGATACCGTTATTGATGCAATTGAAAGCATTATTGCGGTAAAAAATATTAAATCAAAGGAAAGCGATGAAGGCAAAGATTCGACTATTCCCTTAACATTGATTACGGACTGATTCGTTTGCATGTACATCGCAGCAAGCGCTGGACCAACTGAACTTCCCACTATTCTTAACATGCTGCTCATTCCTATGGT
>JBNJLU010000076.1:0-7377 GCA_050591185.1 Candidatus Nitrosocosmicus sp. | reverse complement strand
TGAGCACTAATGTTCATGCAAGATGTCCCAATGTCCACTCCTGAAACACACTGAGAGTCTTGTTTGGATGATTGGCCCTGGCTTATGCCCTGGCCAGCAGAATTGCTGCCACCTTTGTTGTCGGACTTGTCATCATCGTCATGGTTTTTTCCTTTGTTGTCGGACTTGTCATCATCGTCATGGTTTTTTCCTTTGTTGTCGGACTTGTCATCATCGTCATGGTTTTTTCCTTTATAATTGACCTTTTCGCAGCCTGATGATTTTTCATCTCCCTCAGAAGGGTTAAAATCTTTTATAGTATCTTTGCCTTTTCCACAGTCAAAATAGTCAGCACCAGAATAACCATGGAACACATCATCCCCATTTTTACCTTTTAATCTATCATCATCAGAGGTTCCTTTAAGAGTATTATCACCATTATTGCCAATTATATTTTTAGCATACGTGTTCATATTCAAAGAACCAGTCATAACCATCCCGGTCAATAACATGGCGCCTATAAATAACACACGGATATTTATGGACATAATATCACATTAAGTTTACTATTAATAAACTTTAGTGAACATTGTTATTTTAGGTAACATATAAAAATGATACTTTTAATGTGTCTAGAAAAGTGTTATCGTTTAATATATTTGAACTTTATTGCAGAACAGATGCATGGGGTGATCCCGACCATAACAATTACCAATTGGTGCCCAATAAAGTACACAATGTATTCCCAGGTATAACATCCAATGCAATAGAGTAATGTTATGGTTCAATATTACCTAATTCTTTTATTTAAGAACATTTTATATTATTATAATAGAACATTAAAGCACACGCAGAAACACATCAATAGCAAAGAAAAGAAACGCTGTTTATTTTCAATCCGCAATATGACAATTATATTAATTTGGATAAAGATACCCTACAGGCGTATTGTGTCAGTTATAACAATACAACAAACCTACTGATTATGATTGGATCATTAACATTTTGTTTAATGTTCAATATTGCAAATACTGTAATTTTTTAATAGAAACTCTTTTACACTAAAGCATTTCAATTTAACCTATTCGTAAGGTAAAAATTTATTTCAAAATGCTGCATAACCACAAGCATAATCACTAGAGAACAACTTATGGTTTTTTACCATTTTTAAAAATTTGTTGAAACACTAGAATATATACATCCATAAAACTATGGAAAAAAGCCTTACTATTAATATTCTAAAAACAAAGGTTTAACAACAAAAACAAAGAAAACGTTTTAAACAACCGCTGCCGCAAACAAATGTCGAAATTTGTTGCTTTGGAGATATTATTATGCCATTAAAAAAAATAACTATCTAAAAATTTCCATTATACTTATAGCCACATTTTCAATTTTTGCAGTCATTTTAAACATAGAGGGGAGCAATTGTTTATCGAAAATTAATTCACTGATAAATGAACAAGAATTAAACAAAACAGCCCAAACACAAACACAACAACAACAACAATCTGAATATCAACAGAATGAGAATGAAAACGAAATAAGAGAATCAGTTGGGCTTTTAAACTATTGCTTCCTTGTTACCAACCTTTATGTTTATTCGCTGTTTGGGATAATAATTGGCATAATAATTATCGCTATATGGTATATGAAATACAAAAAAATCTGGAGCAACATAATTAAAAGAAACAGATAGGCAATCGTTTGTTTGTTTTTTTCCGCCACCAATACATATCTAGTTTATTTATTTGTTTTTTTATCTGAGTGACTATTAGCCACCTAAATTCCATAGATTTTTAAATAATTCCAAACAATGTAAAAACATACAGATTGTCTGACAACGATTCCATACTAGAACTAGTTAAATCATCATATTCAAACGCTCCGTCCTACAAGCAAGATTATTACGGAGTGCCAGAAAACTATAAAGACATAACGACTTTACAGCAACTTTTAGAAAGTAATTACAAATACCGACCAACTAAAATTCAGTTAAGAGAAAATTTAATAGCAAAAATCAAAAACAACGAAAACCCATTCAAAGGTATAATAGGTTTTGAAGAAACCGTTATTCCCGCAGTTAAAAGAGCATTATTAGCAGGCCATGACATATTGTTTGTTGGCCACATAGGTCAAGGAAAAACAAAATTAGCTGAAACACTGTCAAAAAACCTGCTCTCACCGATTCCAATAGTCGAGGGAACCATAACTAACGACATTCCAACCGAAATACCATATTCCCAACTTATCAACCTTTTACAAGATAAGGATATTCACAGAGCATTGCCTGAATTTTTTGTTTCAAAAGATTGTGAGGAGATTATCAAAAACAACAAACTAAATACAAAAATTAAATGGGTAGATGGAAAGGCCAGATACAGATACATTTTAGCAACACCAGACATCTCTGTAAAGGACTTGGTCGGTCAAATTGATGTTGTCAAGGTGATAAAAAAAGGCATTGGGGTATTTGACATAGACTCATACTCACCCGGCTATCTATTACAGGCCCGGTATGGCATCTTATGTTTGGATGAGTTACCCGTTCTTGACCCACGAAAACAAGTAGCATTGCTAAGTGTTCTACAGGAGGGCAGGTTTACAACAGGTGCCTATCCGGTATTTTTTAGGCCTGACGTGAAAATTATTGCAACCGCAAATCCAATAGACTACACCCATTCCGGAAAAATAATTGAACCTTTGGCAGATCGCTTAAGGAGCCACATAGAAACCCATTATCCAAAAACTCTAGATGATGAAATATTGATTTTATTGCAAGAAATTGACATGTTATTGAGGAAAAACACATTTTTGCCAGTATTCATATTGAAAACAGTTGTAAAAATATACCAGTCCCTAAGAAACAATCCCGAGATAAACAATGAAAGGGGTGTAAGTGTTCGGTCGACAATTCATTCACTTGAAATAATAATAGGGGAAGTGGAAGTAATGAGGTCAGTACTCAATGACGTTCCAACCGTTCCCCGCTTTTCGGACATTTATTGTATGTTTCAATCATCCAAATTTGAACTAGATGAGATAGAGGACACAACAGAAAACAAAATAAAGTTTTTAAACAACACAATCAGTGAAATCATCAAAGGAATATCAAAGGAATATTTCACAAAGTTTATTGATTCAGAAGAACTGTCGAACATAAAAAAAGAGTTCAAAAACAAAGTTTTTACAGTCCTGCAAAACCAATATCAAAAGCAGCAGCAGCAGCAACAAAAACCGAATGATTATTCTCCCTATTCAACCCCATCCTCTTCCGAATCCAACGCGCATGGGTTAGACACCGGCAACAGTAGCGGCGGTAGTTTACTGTATTCAGAACAATTAAAGCAATTTCCGTTTACAAAAAAAATCGTTAACAGAGCTATAGAGAAAATTAAAGGCGAACAGGCAGAATACATCAGAAAAGCTCAAGATACCAACATTTCCGCAAATCTTGAATATCTTGATTATAACAATGAAACCATTGGTGATTTTGACAAGCAGGAAGAGACGCTAGCAACAATAACTGAATTATTCTTAGAGTACCTCAGGTTTTCCACTCCCCCAATACTTGATAGAAAAGAAAACAGATTTGAGTGCATGGAAATCTAATTTGAATTCCAATACCAACAATAAAACATTCACATATTTTTCAAGATCCATTGGAAATGATGGTGACGATAATGGTAACATGGAAAAAGAGGACAATGGAGGAGGGGTAGGTGGAGGGAAACAACAACTAAACCTTAACGATTTAGGCAATAAAATCAAAAACAATAACAACGAACTGTTAAAACGCTTTTTCCCAGACATTTTAAAGGCGATAGGTAACAGGGCAATAAAAGAAAACACACCCTCTCTCCAAGAATTAGAGCAATACCTTCAAACCCATATCCAGGAGCTAGTAGCAGAAGAGAGGATGAGGATAATGAGGAAAAGAAAGGTAGATGGAGACAGTAACATTTTAAGCACCCCATCACCATCATCATCATCAGAGAATAAAAGAAGACAGATCAATCAAATGCAGGAGAGCAACAATAACCCATCATCGTCAATCTCTTCTTCTGTTTCCCAACAAGGTAACTTCAGGTTAAACTTTAACTTCAACAACACATCATCAGCATCAAACCTCCCAATAGTAAGTCAATTAATAGAAAGAGGGTATCTGGTTGACTCCAACAAATGGCTAAAGAAGAGGGGATTTCTAAGAGTTGGACAAGAGATACTATCTGAAATAATAAAATCATTAAAAGCAGACAAATTGGGAATGCATGAAACCCATTTTACTGGCAGCGGCGACATAGTGCAAGAAAACTCCAAAAGATATGAATTTGGAAACGAGATATCAAACATCCACATCAATTCAACCATCAGAAACTTTATGGAAAGAAAAATAAAGACCAGTTCCGATCCGGTGGAATTCCCACTAGACATCAACTATGAAGATCTAGAGATATACGAAACCATAGAAGAAATCCAGGTGGCAACAGTATACTGCATTGATCTTAGCTCCACTATGAAATACTCATCAATGTACAATGACTTGAGCAGAATAGAAGCTGCAAAAAGGGCATTGTGGTCTTTGTACATACTAAATAAAAAATTCTTCCCGTTAGACTCCATCTATCTGTTGGGGTTTGGTTCGGTTGCATCAAAAATAGACACTTTTGACATCCCTTTTCTAAAAACATTTGAAACAAACGCCGATTTTTTACACTACACAAACTACCAGGCAGCTTACAGGCTTGCAAAAAAAATACTGAAAAAAAACGGGGCTAAAAACAAAAGAATTGTAATGATAACCGATGGCCATCCAAGCGCATGCTTTATAGACAATGCGAACGAAAGAGAAAAAATATCAAAGCAGAGACCATATTCTCACTTTTATGTCCCAGATCAGCAAGAGTTAAACCGGCATTACTCAAAACAAAACAGCATAAAGATGGAGATAAAGGATAAACAGATAGTATATTTATGCTACAGGTACAGGCAAATAGACCAATACATTGGAGAGCAGACGATAAAAGAGGCAAAAAAGATTTTCAATGAGGGCATAAACATTGACACCATAATGGTCAGTGAAGATGACACTTTGCTTGACTTTATCAATGAATTAGCCAAGTCTGTAAGTGGAAAGTCAATCTACATAAATCCAAAAGACATCGACAAAATACTAATAAAGGATTATCTTTCAAATAAAAAGAAAAAAATCAGAAAGTAAACCAGTTACCAAATATTATAATATATCCTGCACAAAAAAAGAAAAAAAATTGATCGGGGTTTTGTTTCCACTATCGGCTAGTTAGGAACTCAAACATCCTCAATACATCCTTCGTGCCGTTATTCAAATACTGCTTAACAACAGACTCTGTTTCTGTTCTATTGAAATTCAGGTAATCATCAAGGTTTCTGTTGTTGTTTGTTGCGTTTTCAGCGGATCCAGTCAATGGTGAGGATGAGGAGGATGAGGATAGCAAATTAGAAAGGAGTGAAGAGATAACTGCTGGGGAATCAGACAACCCGGTAGAGTTTGAAAAAGAACGCACCGAGCCAATTAAGTTGTTAAATTCCGATGTGTCCAGCCGTTGTGTTGCGTTATCTGACAGATTAAGTGAAGACAAAAGATCTCTAAACCCCTTTTCTACAGAGTTAACGGCGCCTTGGGATTGATTGGCTCCGTTTTGGGAGTTTGCCAAAAGATTATTTATTGAATTCTCCAAGTTTTTCAATTCCCTGGAGTTATTTGTGATCTCATCGATACGGAGATCGGATTTTAGAGAAGACAAAACCCGATCTAGCAATAACGGAAAAGCCCCGGTATTAGTGGTGGGTGAGGGAGTATCGGTCGCATCAGCAGCAGCAGGAGGGCTCAAGTCCAAAATCTCCTCAACAATAGTAGATGCGGTTTTTATTTTAAAAGACTCGGTGATCGTGTTAATGACTGGAAGTGACTTGGTGTAGTTTGCCGACTCCACCTCAAAATTCAGAGAATAAAGGGTGTTGTCAACTATTGTTCCAACCTGAACCTCATCTATTGTGGAATTCTCAAAATAGCTTCTTGTTATCAACTTATAGGCAGGCTGTCCTGAAAGCAAAGCATCGGTGGATGCATTCAGTATCGTCACATCCTCATTTTGCTGTTGTATGTCATTAGCAAGATTTACCATGAGGGTTCCGATATCGGTATTGTGGGTTTGGCTATTAGGGGCTGGTGAAGGCGATGGCGATAAGGCATATTGTGACCCATTTAGAGTTTGAACAAAAACATCCATCCATTGAATATATCTTTCTGGATAACCACCCACATCATCTACTGGAAAAAAACTCACCTGCTTTAATGTCTGATTTGTTAAATTACTTTCATCTATAAGGAAGGTTGAAGGATACTTTAAGGAGAGTCCAAGTTCATTATTCTCATAAGTGTTAAGATGGAGTGCTGCTGTTGTTGTTGCACCTGCAGCACCGGAACCAGAATCATTAGTTTGGGTATCTGATCTTTGGGCAAAAGAAATGTTACTGTTGAAAAAACCAAATTCGGAAGACGGCACGCCATATAAAATCGCTGACGAAACTAAAAAAGCAATTAGCGAATACGCCAAAAATCCATTTATAATCATTGTAATGGAGTACCTTTAAACATATATATTATTTTTCCATATTCAAAAACCCCAAAACGAATACCTTTTTAAAATCGGATTACAATATTTATGCATATAAAAGACATGGCAAAAAAAGATTCATTTATCACAGATATTACTGATGGTGGCGAGCTAGGCGAAATTAGGAAAATTGCCGATATGCTAAATTCGGATGAAAAGGTGCTCCTTGTTGCAACACAATCCAGAATCAAATCGGGTGGGTCGGCGTTTTCCCCCAATACAATCTACGCCACAGACAGAAGAATAATACTAAGAGACCCAAAGATGCTCGGTTTGAAGGCAGAAATAATTGACATACCCTATAACTTCATAACAAACGCTCATGTTGAGAAAGGATTGCTATCAGCTACAGTCACTTTTAATGCCCCAGGTCTGTTTAACCCAAGTATAAGCAACAGAATTCCAGGGATTGAACGATTGCATATTGACGAAAGAGGGGAGAACGGGGTAATTGATGCAATTCCCAAGAAAAAGGCAGACGAATTGGTAGAGATAATAAGAAACGGAATAACACAGATTAGGCCAAACCTGGGGTTTAGTCCCGCTACAGCAGCGGCAGCGGCAGCGGCAGGCATGGGAAACAACAACAACAACACCAATGCAAAAAGGAAATCAAATGTAGAAGAATTGACCAAACTTGCGGACCTAAAAGAAAGAGGGGTAATTTCCGAAGAAGAGTTTATCAAAATGAAGGAAAGAATCTTAAAGCACGATTGACAGGTTTTTGACAGTCCTTCTT